>JAISDL010000004.1 GCA_031264825.1 Accumulibacter sp.
TGGGGTATAGGTTGGGGTGAGCGGAGCGAAGCCCAACGATTCCGCAGGCTTATCAGGAATCAGATGTCAGGAATCAGGGATCAGATAAAAACCGATTTCAACCGCGAAAGGCGCGAAAGGTCTGTATTCCCAAAACTTTTTCGCGCGTATCCGTGTTTCGCGGTTCTTGTCTTCTGATTCCTGATACCTGAAGGGCGCGGCGCACCGTGCCCCTACGGTGGGATGGTATTCTTGGTGGGGTTTCGTCACTCCGGCGGCGAAGCCGCCGCTAACTGATCTGTTTCCTGTCTCCTGTCTCCTGTCACCTGACGAACTATCGCCTCGATCCACGCGGGGTCTTCGTTCAAACAGGGGATGTGGTTGAATTCGACGCCGCCCGAATCGAGAAAGACTTTTTTCCCTCGGATCGCGATTTCGTTCAAGGTTTCGAGGCAGTCCGCGACAAAGCCGGGGCAGAGAACGTCGAGGCGCTTGACGCCCTTTTTCGCAAGCGAGGCGATCGTCGCCTCGGTGGAAGGTTCGAGCCACTTGCAGTAGCCGAAACGCGACTGGAATCCGACGAGCGCTTCTTCGTCGCCGAGATTCAGCGCGTCTCTCAAGAGTTCGGCGGTCCGCAGGCATTCGCTCTCGTAGGGGTCGCCGCGCTCGATTCGGCGGCGCGGGATGCCGTGAAAGCTCATCAGGAGGCGCGGGCGCTCTTCGGGGACGCCGTGTTTCGACCAGAAGCGGCGGACGCGCGCGGCGAGCGCGGCGATGTATCCGGGGTCGTCGCCGAAGCTCCCGACGGTCGATAGCTCCGGCGCGCCGACGGTGTTTTTTTCCCACGCGAACGCGGCATCAGTCGCGCTCGCGGTCGCGGTCGACGAATAGTGCGGGTAGAGCGGGAAGAGCACGACGCGCGAGACCCCGGCGTTTTTCAGCTTTTCGAGGACCGAGGGAATCGACGGCCGCCCGTAGCGCATGGCGAATTCGACGGCGACCCGGCGGCCGTTGCGCGCGGACGATGCGAGTGCCTCGGAAAGGCGCGCGGCCATCCGCGCCGTGTGCACTTTCAACGGCGAACCTTCGGGCGTCCAGATCGTCGCGTACTTCTCGGCGGTCTTTTTCGGTCGCGTCTTCAGGAGGACGCCGTGGAGGATCGGGCGCCAGAGCGCGCTCGGCAGGTCGATGATGTGCGGGTCGGAGAGCATTTCTTCGAGGAAGTTCCGAACATCCAGAATCGCCGTCGAATCGGGCGTGCCAAGGTTGATGAGGACGACCGCGACGTCGGGGGGGGCGTCAACGGAAGGCGCCGGCGGGGTTTCCGCCGCAGACGGCTCTGGAGAGGCCATCAGGAAGACGTCTGGTGGCTCAAGGTAGACGACAGAAGACGCGCCGTGATGTCGACGATGGGAATGACGCGCTCGTAAGCCATCCGCGTCGGTCCGATGACGCCGACGAGGCCGACGACTTGGCCGTCGACTTCGTAGGGCGCGGTGACGACGCTGCACTCGTCGAGCGGCCGAAGACCCGACTCGTCGCCGATGAAGATCTGGATTCCCTCGGCGCGCTGCGAAACGTCGAGCAGACGCATCAGCGCGGTTCGTTGCTCAAAGAGGTCGAAAAGCTCGCGGAGACGCTTCATGTTCGACGAGAACTCCTCGATCCCGAGCAGGTTGCGCTCCCCGGAAATGACGTACTGACGCTCGTCCTCGCGCATCGCCTCGTCGCTCGCCGACAGCGCGGCCGCCATGAGTTCCTTGAGGTCGGCGCGAATCTTGATCAAGTCTTCCATCACGCGCCGGTGGATGTAGTCGAAGTCGTGCGCGGTGTAATTCTCGTTGAGGTAGTTTGTCGCAAACGCGAGTTCGGAGGGCGAATACGTTCGGTCGGGGAAGAGGATGCGGTTCTGCACGTCGCCGTCCTCGGTGACGATGATCAGGAGGATGCGCTTCTCGGAGAGGCTCATGAACTCGATATGCCGCACGCGGACCGACGCCTTGCGCGGCGTGAGGACGATTCCGGCAAAGCGCGTCAGTTCCGAGACGAGGAGCGAGGCGTTGCTGATGAGGCGCTGCGGCTGCGAAAAATGCAGTTGATCCTTGATCGCGTGAATCTTCTCGGATTCGAGCGGTTGTATCGTGAGCAGGCTGTCGACGAAAAAGCGGTAACCGCGCGGCGTCGGGACGCGACCCGCCGACGTGTGGGGGCTCGCGATGAAGCCGAGTTCTTCGAGGTCGGCCATCACGTTGCGGATCGTTGCGGCGGAAAGGTCAAGCCCGGAGAATTTCGAGAGCGCGCGCGAGCCGACGGGCTGCCCCTCGGCGATATAACGCTCGATCAGCGTCTTGAGCAGGGTTTTCGAGCGCGCGTTCAGCATGGGGGGATTCTATCAGAGGACAGGGCCAGGAGACAGGAGACAGCGGACAGGAGACAGAGAAATATGCGGCGCGAAGCGCCGGAAAATAATCTGTCTCCCGTCTACTGATTCCTGATCCCTGATTCCTGATATACTTTCCAAATACCTATTTCATCCGCACAATATGCGATCGATCCGCGCTTTCCTGTCCGTCGTGCTTTTTCTGCTCTTGCAGACGGCGTGTTTCGCGCATACGCTTTCGCACGCGCACACCGCCGACGCTCCGTCGCCCGAGGTCTGCGCGGTTTGCGCCGCCGCCCAAGGGATCGACGGCGCGCTTCCTTCGCTGCCGGATACGCCGGTCTTCGAGCCGGTCTTCCGTCTTGTCACCCACTTTGAAACGCCTTCCTTCGTCGACGCGTCGCGGCTTCCCCGGCTCGCGCGCGCACCGCCTGCCGCCTGACCCGAGTCCTCCTTCGTTCCGAAACTTTCGGGTTTCGGAGTGCGTTTTGTCCTTATTTCAGGAGTCGTCATGCGGAACTCGACCGCCGCGGCGTTTGCCGCCGCAGTATCCATTCCCGCGTCGCTCGTCTTTTCCTCCCCCGCGCTGGCGGCGGGAGACGACGAGATCGCGCGGATTCGTGAGCAGTTGCAAGAGATGAAAACAGTGTACGAGGCGCGGATCGCGTCGCTCGAAGAACGCCTCGAACGCGCCGAAAAGCGTACCGAAAATCGCCCAAGCGCGGTGCGTCCGGCAAGCGCGCCGGGTCGGGAAGCGCCGAGAGAAGCGACGCCGGTGCGGACGCCGGTACGCGCAGACGCCGACTTTGTCGCCGCCGCGCCGCCGGTGTACGCGAGCGCCGCACCTCGTCAGGCCTCGCCGAGCGCGTTCAACCCCGAAATGTCGCTGATTTTGAGCGGCAGTTACGCGCGCATGTCGAAAGACCCCGAACAGCGGCGTTTGCAGGGCTTCATGCCGTCCGGCGGAGAGAGGCTCCCCGAGACGCGCAGCTTCAACCTGGGCGAAACCGAATTGGCACTTTCGGCGAATATCGATCCCTTCTTTCGCGGTGAATTCCGCATGGCGGTCGCGCCCGACAACACGATCGGCGTCGAAGAAGCCAATATCCAGACGCTCGGTCTCGGCCACGGTTTCAACGTCAAGGCCGGGCGCTTTCTCTCCGGCGTCGGCTACCTCAACGAGCACCACCCGCACGCTTGGGATTTTTCCGACGCGCCGCTGCCGTATCAGGCGTTTTTCGGGAACGCTCTCGGGATGGACGGCGTCCAGGTGCGCTGGCTCGCGCCGACCGATCTTTTCCTCGAATTCGGCGTCGAGGCGGCGCGTTCGCGCAGTTTCCCGACGACCGACGAGACGCGCGGAAAAAACGGCGGACTCTCCGGGTCGGCTTTCGCGCGCCTGGGCGGCGATGTCGGGACGTCGAACAGTTGGCGCGCCGGTCTTTCGTATTTTGCCGCGCGGCCGCGCGATCGCGTCTATGAAGACCCGCTGAACGCGACGAGCAGCTCTTTTTCGGGGCGGAGCCGGACGTGGATCGCCGACTTCATCTGGAAGTGGGCGCCGAACGGAAATGCGCGTTACCGCAACCTGAAAATCCAGGGGGAATACTTTTCGCGCCCCGAAAAAGGCGATCTGACCTACGACCCCGACGGTGCGGCGCTCGTCGGCGACTATAAAAACCGTGCGTCGGGATTCTACGCGCAGACCGTCTACCAGTTCCTGCCGCGCTGGCGCGCCGGCTATCGCTACGATGAACTTCGCGCGGGGGGCGCGTCGATCGGTCTCGTGAAGAGCGGCGCCTTGACGATCGACGACCTTCCCCTGCTGAAAAGCTATCGTCCGAAGCGCCATACCGTGATGCTCGACTTTTCGCCGACCGAATTCTCGCGTGTGCGCGTCCAGTTCGCGCGCGACCGGACGCGACCCGAAGCCGTCGACAACCAACTCTGGATACAATATATCATGAGCATGGGGGCGCACGGTGCGCACAAATTCTGACCAGTTCCAAAAAGCGCGCGCGGCACGGGCGGGTCTCTCCGTCCGGCGTTTTTATGCGCGCGCGATCCACGCATTCGCGAACATCCGAAAGGATATTCCTTTGTCACGCCGGCGCGCGCAAAACGACGCGACGCCTTTTTCAGGATGAGAAACATGAAAAAAATCGTTGGAATCGTATCGGCCCTGTTGTCGGCTTGCCTGCTGGCGTTCGCGCCGACGGCGGGCGCGGTCCAGGTTTTTACGACCGCGCCCGAATGGGCCGCGCTGGTCCGTGAAATCGGCGGCGAGGACGTCATCGTCTCCGTCGCGACGACCGGGCTTCAGGACCCGCATCGTATACAGGCCAAGCCGTCGCTGATCACCGCCGCGCGCTCGGCGGACCTCGTCGTCGCCAACGGCGCCGAACTCGAAGTCGCGTGGCTTCCTCTCGTCATCCGCGCGTCGGGGAACGCGCAGATTCAGCCGGGGCGTCCGGGCTACTTCGAAGCCGCCGCGTACGTCAGGCTGATCGAAGCGCCGGTGCTGCTCGACCGTTCGCAAGGCGACGTCCACCCCCTCGGAAACCCCCATATCCACGGCGACCCGCGCAATATGCTGAGCGTCGGGAGGGCGCTCGCGGCGCGCCTCGCGCAGATCGACCCGAAGAACGCGGCGGCGTATTCCAACCGGTACAAACGCTTCACCGGAACGATGCGCGCGTCGATCGCCGTCTGGGAGCGCGACGCCGCGCCCTTGAGGGGCGTCCCGATCCTCGTCCAGCACAAGGTTTTTTCCTACCTCGAAAGCTGGCTCGGCATCGAAGAAGCCGGCGCGCTCGAAGCGATTCCCGGCGTCGAACCCTCCGGCGCGCACCTCGCCGAGATCCTGGCACGGCAAGCCGGAAATCCGGCGCGGATGGTCGTCTACCCGGCGTACCAGGACGACGCGCCGTCGCGCTGGGTCGGCGAACGCGCGAAAATCCCCGTGGTATTGCTCCCATCGACACTCGGCGGGACGCCCGATGCGTCGAACCTTTACAAATATTACGAGTCGATGGTGCGGCGCCTTCTGGACGGACTCAAAAGCGGCGGCGGCGCGCAGAACGGCGAGTCGCGGGTTCTTGAATGAACGACGGGGTTCTGCTCAAGGTCGAAGAAGTGACGGCGGGTTACACCGAGCCTCTCGTCGGCCCGCTTTCGCTGACGCTGAAAAGCGGCGAAGTCGTCGGAATCCGGGGGCCGAACGGCAGCGGAAAGTCGACCTTTCTCGCCTCGCTCGTCGGCGCGTCGCGCGTTTTTTCGGGGCGGATCGACAAACGCCCCGACCTGCGGATCGTCTTCATGCGGCAAAAACCGCTTCCCGTCAAAGGAATCCCGTTTTGCGCCTCCGAACTGCTCGCGCTCACCGGCGCGAGCGCCGAAGGTCTCCCGTCGCGCTACGCCCCGCAACTTGGCGAACGGCTCGACGCGCTCTCGGGCGGGCAGTTGCAGTTCTTTACGCTCTGGCCCTGCCTGAACACGCACGCCGACGTCGTCCTCCTCGACGAGCCGACGAACAACCTCGACGCGGAGAGCATCGCCGAACTCGCGCGCCTCCTGTGCCGAAAGAGGGACGAGGGGCGCGGAGTCTTCGTCGTCAGCCACGACGAGCGCTTCATCGACGCGGTGTGCGACCGAACGGTGAACTTCGAATGATCTCGCCGTTCGACCCGCTTTTTTTCAACCCCTTCCTGACCGGCGCGGCGTACGCCGTCGCGCTCCCGCTCGTCGGTCTCACGCTCAGGCTGCGCGACGAATGGCTTGCCGCGCTCGCCTTCGCGCAGATTTCGGCGCTCGGCGCCTTGCTCGCGCTCGTCTTCGCCGTGCCCGCGTCGTTCGGAGGCGTCGCCGCCGCCGTCGCCGCTGCGGCGACGAAGCATGGCTTCGAAGGCGCGGGAAAAAAGGCGCGCGGAACCGTCTATGCGCTGCTCTTTCTGCTCGGATGGGGCGCGTCGGTCCTCCTCGTCGTCAACCTGCCGGTCGCCGAGCACGCCGCGCACGCGCTCTTCGACGGTCAACTCTATTTCACCGGGCGCGCGCACCTCGTCTATGCGTTCGTCTTGACGGGCGCGCTGATCGTATTCCTCCGCCTCGTTTCACGGCGCTTGCTGCGCGCGCATTT
>JAISDL010000038.1 GCA_031264825.1 Accumulibacter sp.
TTTTCTCTCCGTATCAATACGGCTGAAAACATCAACAGCAGGATCGTTTGCATGATTTTACTGTCGGGGTGCGTCTGTAATACTTCATTAGAATATCCTGCCAGCAAGTGAAACAACACGACCAAGAGCATGTTCCTGCCGGTTTTATAATACAGCCAGTTGCCTATGATGGCGTAGGGGATGAGGCTCGCCAGGAAATTGACGGAATAAATCACACCCGTTTCCACCAGGACATTCTGATAGTAGCCTTTCACGAAGGAAAGCGGTATATGCCAAATCCCCCATATCGCGCCGAACAGGGTACTGGTTGCAAAAAGGTTGAAACGACACCTCAAACAGTGTATTCCATAGGTATGCCATCCAAATTCTTCCAGCACGGGCGCCAGGATCAATAAAAACCAGGCGGGGAAAATTCCAGACGAAAAGGACATCCGCTCCACAATCCTGAATTGCGTCGGGCTGTACCCAAACAACAGGGAAATCGCCTGAGCCAGGAGTATGCTCAAGGGGAACAGAAGAATTGTCAATGCCCAATAAACGGGGGGGATGCCTTTCAGGTTGAAAATGGCAAAAGATAATTCACGCCTCATTACCCTGTCCGGGAGTATGAATATCATGGCGACGCCGAATGGCGTGCACAAGCCAATCAATCCGAGAACATTACCCGACCAAACCGTTACCGGACTTCCCCAATACGGACTGTGGCTCAACCATGCCCATACGAACCAGCATGACCACGGAATGAAGACGGAGGCGCCGTAAAACCAGAACGGATGCTTGTATTTTTGTAGCTGCATTTTGCTTCTTCCCGCAATCGTTTGACTCTTCCGGCGAATCTTTGGGTTCGGTCGTTCGGCGCCCCGGGGTCGTGAAATCAAGGCGAGGGCCAAGGTTCGTCGCATTCGGCGATTCCCTTTTCTCCGCCTGTCACCGCAAAGCTCGGCCTCCCGCGTTACCCGAAGGCTGCCGAATCCCGGATACCACCGACGCAGGCGGATACTCGGTGTCCGCCCTTCGTTTTGGAGATCGACGCCGCAGAGTGTGAAATGAAGTGTACGACCGGCCTTGCATTTCCGTCGATTCCAGGAAAAGCATTTCAATGATTCGTAGAACTCATTGAAATAAAAGGATTTTTTGTGAAAAAAATCCGGTGCCCCCACGCGGAATCGAACCACGACCTGATGATTACAAATCAACTGCACGACCTTCATGCTATGGGGGCTCGGTGAGCGGCGGATTATAGCATTCGCCCGCCGTGGCGTCTCCCGGCGCGCGCAAAACCTATGGCGTACCATGAGCGAATCCGGTATAATCCCCTATTTTTCAGCCTTGCCCCACTGTTCTCGCATGACAGAGGGCTTTTCCATAAGGAGAGTTCATGCGTCATTACGAAATTGTCTTTATCGTCCACCCAGACCAGAGCGAGCAGGTTCCGGCCATGGTCGAGCGCTACAGAGCGCTCATTGCCTCGCGCAACGGTCAGATTCACCGCCTTGAAAACTGGGGGCGCCGCCAGTTGGCCTACCCGATTCAGAAGTTGCACAAGGCGCATTACGTGTTGATGAATATCGAATGCGACGGAGAAACGCTGGCCGAGCTTGAGCACGGCTTCAAGTTCAACGACGCGGTTCTGCGCCATCTGACGATCCGCACGAAGCGCGCGGTCACGACGCCTTCGCCGATGATGAAGGAAGAAAAGGCGAAGTCGATGCTCGCGCCTCAAGGCGAAGCGGAGTCGGAAGAAAAAGCCGAAGCGTCCGGTGCCGATGTGCCCGCCGTGGCGGAAGCGCCCGTCGTCTTGGAAGCACCCGTCGTAGCCGACGCGCCCCTTGCCGAAGCGGCGGTCGAACCCGTCAACGCGGACTGAAATCCAGAGGTTCAACTGAACCGGGTCGAACTGACGGGAACCCTGATCGAACGCAAGGCGCAGCGCTTTACGCCGACCGGTGTTCCGGTGACCGAATGCACGCTCCATCACGAATCGGAGCAGGTCGAAGCGGGGCATTCGCGGCGCATCGAATGCGCAATCCGGGCGCTGGCGCTGGGCGAAACGTCGAAATGGATCGAGGCGGCGCCGCCGGGGTCGAAGTTGCGCGCGACGGGCTTTCTGGCTTCGGGGAGCAGAAACGGCGGACGGTTGAAACTGCATTTAACTCAGATAGAATTTATTGAAGGAAATAAAAATGGCCAGATTCTTCAAGAAGAAGGATGACAAAAACCAGAAAAAGCGCGGGAGCGGGCTGTTCAAGCGCCGCAAATTCTGCCGCTTTACCGCGGAGAAGGCGGAAGAAATCGATTACAAGGACGTCGATATCTTCAAGGAATATATCGCCGAAAACGCCAAAATCATGCCGGCGCGCCTCACCGGCACCAAGGCGGGTTATCAGCGAATGCTGTCGGTGGCGATCAAGCGCGCGCGCTATCTGGCGCTGTTGCCCTACACCGACAATCACCCCTAAGCCAAGCGAGGATAAAAGCGATGCAGATCATTTTGATGGAAAAAGTGCTCAAGCTTGGGAACTTGGGCGACCTCGTCAAGGTCAAGGACGGTTACGCCCGGAACTACCTGATCCCGCAGAAGAAGGCGAAGCGCGCGACGCCCGCCGCCTTGCAGGAATTCGAATTACGCCGCGCCGAACTTGAAAATGCCGCGGCCTTGAAGCTCGAAGCCGCACAGGAATACGCCGCGAAACTCGAAGGCGTCGTCGTCACGGTCGCCCGAAAAGCGGGCGTCGACGGGCGGCTTTTCGGGTCGGTCGGCAACTTCGACATTGCTGAAGGTCTCAAGGCGCAGGGTTTTGAGGTTGAAAAATCTGCGATCTACATGCCGACGGGTGGCCCGCTCAAGACCGTCGGCGAAGTTTCGCTGGAGATTGCCCTGCACACCGACGTGCGCGCGACGATCACGGTCGTCGTCGTTCCGGAACAGTAATTTTTCCCTGTTTTTCGGACTCAAAAAAAGCCTTGTAAAACAAGGCTTTTTTTGTTTTCGGACACGATGTCGTGCCTTCGATGCAAGCGCCCGCACTCATTTGCGCGGAAGGGGAGGTTTCCAGGCAAGGAAAGTTTACAATAGACGTGATTACAGACTCTGCTAACCCTAGGCTTTCCTGGCTTGAACCTTTTTCCTTTTAGCTGAATTTCTCATGCCCAAATCCGACGCCCCACCGCCTTCCTCGCGCCCCTCCGCCTCGAAACGCGGCGCCGCCCCGGATCCACTGCTCGCGGCCCTGCGCGTTCCACCGCATTCGATCGAGGCCGAGCAATCGGTATTGGGCGGGCTGTTGCTCGACAACGACGCCTTCGACAAGATTTCGGATTTGATCGGCGAGAGCGATTTTTACCGCGACGAGCACCGGCGCATCTACCGCCAGATCGCCCGCTTGCTCGAACGCGGCAAGCCGGCTGACGTGATCACCGTCGCGGAAGCGCTTGATCTGTCCGGCGAGGGCGGGGAGACCGGCGGAGTCGTCTATCTGGGCGAACTCGCGACGAACACGCCGACCGCGGCGAATATCCGGCGATACGCCGAAATCGTGCGCGAGCGCGCGGTTCTCCGCCAACTGGTCACGGCGGGCGACGAAATCGCTTCCAGCGCCTTGAACCCGCTCGGCCGGGAGGCGAAAATCCTGCTCGACGAGGCCGAAGCCAAGGTCTTCGCGATCGCCGAGAGCGGCTTCCGCAGTCAGAACAGCTTCCAGCACATCGAGCCTCTTCTCGCAAAAGTCGTCGAGCGTATCGACCAGCTTCACGAAAACCCTTCGGAGATCACCGGAGTCCCGACGGGCTTCCACGACCTCGATTCCAAGACCTCGGGTTTGCAGGAAGGCGACCTGCTCATCGTCGCGGGACGCCCGTCGATGGGTAAAACTTCGTTCGCGCTCAACATCGCCGAACACGTGGGAGTCAAAATGGGCCTGCCGGTCGCCGTTTTTTCGATGGAAATGGGCGGCGCGCAGATCGCGATGCGCATGCTCTCGTCGGTCGGCCGCATCGACGCGCACCGCTTGCGTACGGGGCGCATCCACGACGACGAATGGAAACGTGTGACTGCAACCATGGGGAATTTGTCTCAGGCGCAGATTTACATCGACGAGTCTTCGGCACTCAATCCGATCGAATTGCGCGCGCGAACGCGCCGCCTTCACCGGCAGTACGGAAAGTTGGGGCTCGTCGTCGTCGACTATCTTCAGCTCATGTCGGCCGCAAGCGGCGCCGGGGAAAACAGGGCGACCGAGATTTCGGAAATTTCGCGCTCGCTCAAAGGCCTCGCGCGCGAACTGTCGGTCCCGGTCATCGCGCTCTCGCAGCTCAACCGCTCGCTGGAATCGCGCCCGAACAAACGCCCGGTCATGTCCGACCTGCGGGAATCCGGTGCGATCGAGCAGGACGCCGACGTGATTTTCTTCATTTACCGCGACGAAGTCTATAACCCCGATACGCCCGACAAGGGCAAGGCGGAAATCATCATCGGGAAGCAGCGGAACGGCCCGATCGGGACGGTCTTGCTGACCTTCCTCGGCGAATTCACGCGCTTCGAGAATTTCGCCGACCCGAACGCCTACTGAATCGACGACGGCGCAAAGACAAGAAAACGGAATGCTTACGCTAAGCGACATCTTTGCGACCGGCGGGAGTTTTTCCCGATGCGTCCCCGCGTATCGCCTGCGTCCGCAACAACTCGAAATGGCCGAGCACATCGCCGCGACGATCGAAAACAACGCGGTGCTCGTCGCCGAAGCGGGAACCGGGACGGGGAAGACTTTCGCCTACCTGATCCCGGCAATGCTCTCGGGCGGCAAGATCATCGTCTCGACCGGGACGAAAAATCTCCAGGACCAGCTTTTTTTCAAGGACATCGCGGCGGTGCGCGAGGCGCTCGCTTCGCCGGCGCAGGTCGCGCTGCTCAAGGGGCGCGCCAACTATGTCTGCCATTACCATTTGAATCGCATGGAGGAGGGCGGCAGGTTTTCCTCGCGCGAAGAGGCGGCCAACGTCGCGCGCGTCGCGCGTTTCGCAAAAACCACGCGGAGCGGCGACAAGGCCGAATGCCTCGATGTCCCCGAAACATCTTCCGTTTGGGATCGCGTGACCTCGACGCGCGAAAACTGTCTCGGAAAGGAATGCCCGTATTACAAGGAGTGTTTCGTTCTCGCGGCGCGCCGCGCCGCCCTGACGGCCGACCTCGTCGTCGTCAACCACCACCTTTTTTTCGCCGATGTCATGCTACGCGACGAGGGCGTCGCCGAACTCTTGCCGGCATGCAACACGGTGATTTTCGACGAGGCGCATCAATTGCCCGACGTCGCGCGGCTTTTTTTCGGCAGCAACGTTTCGACCGCGCGCGTGACCGAGCTGACCCGCGACGCGCGCGCCGAGGGGCTCGTCTCGGCGCGCGATTGTCTCGATCTGCCGAAACTCTGCGACGCGGCTGAAAAAGCCGCGAAAGACCTGCGGCTGACCCTGCCCGTCGAGCCGGCGCGCTTTTCCTTGCGGCAATTGACCGAGCGCGGGGGCTTTAGCGACGCGCTCGTTCGCATGACGCGCGAACTCGAGGCGCTTGCCTCGCTTCTGGAAACGCAGGCGGAACGCTCGGAAGGTCTTGAAAACGCTTGGCGGCGCGCTCAGGAAACCGGCGCCGCGTTCGCCCGCTGGCGCGAAGGCGCGGGGGCCGACACCGTGCGCTGGGGCGAAACCTATACCTACGCCTTGCAACTCAACGCGACGCCGCTCGTCGTCGCCGAGACCATGCAAAAACAGATGAGCGGAAACCCTAGGGCGTGGATTTTCACGTCGGCGACGCTCGCCGTGCACAAGGATTTCACGCACTACTGCGGCGAAATGGGTTTGCTCGACGCCGAAACGGCCCTCTGGGACAGTCCCTTCGACTACGCGCGGCAGTCCATCCTCTACGTGCCCAGGAATATGCCCGAACCGAACACGCACGATTACACCAGGGCCGTCGCCGACGCCGCTTTCCCCGTCGTCGAAGCGAGCGGGGGGCGCGCCTTTTTCCTCTGTACGACGCTGCGCGCGATGCGCCGTCTGCACGAACTTTTGCAGGAACGCATCGAACGCGCGCAGCTCGATTTCCCTCTGTTTTTGCAAGGAGAGACCGGCCGGAACGAGCTTCTCGAAGCTTTCCGGCGGTCGGGGAACGCGATCCTCGTCGGGAGCCAAAGCTTTTGGGAGGGCGTCGACGTGCGCGGTGAGGCGCTTTCGCTCGTCGTCATCGACAAGCTCCCTTTCGCTCCGCCCGACGACCCCGTGCTCGCGGCGCGGATCGAACGCATGAAGCAGGAAGGCCGGAACGCTTTCATGGAATATCAGTTGCCGAGCGCGGTCATCAACGTAAAGCAGGGCGCCGGACGCTTGATCCGCGACGAGACCGATCGCGGCGTTCTGATGATCTGCGACCCGCGCCTCGTCTCGAAACGCTACGGCAGAAAAATCTGGCAAAGCCTGCCGCCGATGAAAAGAACGCGCGAACTGAAAGACGTCGTCGATTTCTTTACGATCTTGCCGGCGCATTGAATGGAATCTTCGGCGGCGAAGCGCGCTAAAATGAACGCGGCGGCGCGTCGCCGTCAACTCACTTGCCAACGGAGATAAACATGCCTCTCGTATCGCTTCGCCAATTGCTCGACCACGCTGCGGAAAACGATTACGGTGTGCCGGCGTTCAACGTCAACAATATGGAGCAGGTCTGGGCCATCGTCGACGCCGCCGCGCAACTCGACGCCCCGGTCATCATGCAGGCATCCGCCGGTGCGCGAAAATACGCCGGCGAGCCTTTCCTGCGCCATCAAATCCTCGCGGCGCTCGAAGCCTACCCCGACATTCCGATCGTGATGCACCAGGACCACGGTCAATCGCCCGCCGTCTGCATGGGCGCGATCCGGTCGGGGTTTTCGTCGGTCATGATGGACGGCTCGCTCCAGGCCGACGGGAAGTCGGTCGCCAGCTACGAATACAACGTCGACACGACGAGGAAAGTCGTCGAACTCGCGCACGACATCGGCGTTTCGGTCGAGGCCGAACTCGGCGTCCTGGGATCGCTTGAAACGATGAAGGGCGACAAGGAGGACGGCCACGGCGCCGAGGGAAAAATGACGCGCGAACAACTCCTCACCGACGTCGAGCAGGCGGCCGATTTCGTCAAGCGGACGAATTGCGACGCGCTCGCGATTGCGATCGGCACGAGCCACGGCGCTTATAAATTCACTCGCAAGCCGACCGGCGACATTCTTGCGATCGACCGGATCAAGGAAATTCACGCGCGCATCCCGAACTGCCACCTCGTCATGCACGGCTCGTCGTCGGTTCCGCAGGAATTGCTCGCCGAAATCCGCCAATTCGGCGGCGACATGAAGGAAACCTACGGCGTTCCGGTCGAGGAGATCGTCGTCGGCATCCGTCACGGCGTTCGCAAGATCAATATCGACACGGACATCCGCCTTGCCATGACGGGCGCGATTCGCCGCTTTTTCGTCGAGAACCCCGGAAAATTCGACCCGAGGGATTACTTGAAGCCGGCGCGCGAAGCCGCGAAGAAAGTCTGCCTTGCGCGCCTCGAAGCCTTCGGCACCGCGGGTTGGGCAAGCAAGATCAAGCCGATTCCGCTCGAAAAAATGGCCGAGCGCTACGTCAAAGGCGAACTCAACCAGACCGTGCGCTGAGGCGGGCGTCAGGGATCAGGAATCAGGAATCAGGAGGGGGAGATGGGTTTCCCGCGCCCTTCGGATGGTGGATACGCACTCCCTCTGATGCCTGACTTTGGATTCCCGTTCAGGGGAAGATCAGCCGATAATTTCGCAAGTCTTCCTCGAAGGCGTTGCATCGTTTGAGCGCTTGGCAGAGTTCGAGTCGTGGCCGACCGTAGTCGAACGCGGCTGTCCACGCTTGAATGCGGGTCATCGCGCGAAGGTAGGGCGTGGCGTCGGCATGATTCGACAAACTCTTCAAGGGAAGCAGGTAGTCTTCCCGGTAGACGGTTGGTACGATGATGCGCGTCTGGCCTGCCGCGCTCAATATGCAGTTCATTGCAAGGCGCGCCGTTCTGCCGTTGCCGTCCATGAAAGGGTGGACTTCCGAAACGACGAACATGATCATCAAGGCGCGCGCCAAGGGATCCTCCAGAGCCTCGATCCGCTCGAATCCCTCGCGCAGGGTGCCTTGTACGAGTTCGTGAGCGACGAACAAGGTGGCGCCTGCCCGGTTGTCGCGGGTTTTCCATTCGCCGGGGTTTTTGTCGTGCCGCGATCGCATGACCAATGCGTTGACATTCTTGAGCCAAAGCAGGAAATCATCGGCCGTTTGGGGAGGTTCGTTGCGCCACGGGGGGCGCAAGGCGGCTTCGAAGACGCCCAGGATGTCGTGGGAATCTTCAGTACGATTCGGGACGAGCTTGCCTCCGAAAACGATCGCTTCGGCCTCGCTGACCATGAAGGTCGTACCTTCGATGTAGTTGGAAAAATAGGCTTCAAGGAAAGTGAAGTTTTCAAGCGCGAGACCTGACTCTGCGGTAGCCGGTATTTCGGGCAGGGCGGACGCGCGCAGGCTGCCGAACAGACTGTCGAACAGCGCCAAGCGATCCGCGTCGCAGGGGCGGCCTGCGGCTCTCGCCAGCGCTTGTCTGCTACGCAGTTTGCGGCTTTCGTGCGAACCGAGCAGGGCGCCCATGATGCCGTCGAGCCGCTGGAATTCCTTGGCGCATCCCAGAGACTCGGCGAGGGAACGACAGGTATCCCGGAGTTGGTTGAAACGTTGCTCACCGCGAATCGCGAGCATTTTATCGAGTTCGGCTTCCAATTCCGTTCGGGGGATGACTCGTTCGGCCACGCCTCTGCCCGTCGCCAGATTTTCCAGCAGCCAGCGCGCCTGCCCCGCCAGAAATACCCTCTTGTAGGGCACGTCACCGTCGACGGCGCCCGTGCCCGGAATTACCTTGATGGTCAATCCGGGCAACGAGAAGGTGCGTGGTGTTTTCCCTCGGACGACGTAAATACGACCATCGATGGGTCTGGCGTCTCGTCCGCTTTTATAAGCGATGACGCCTCCGGGCAACAAATGACTGACGATGTCTCCCCAGTGGCGCGGGACGATGGATTCAAGGGGACTGTCCAGATTGCTGCTGTATATCCCCGGATGAATCTTGCGCAACTTCCGACTTTTTGCAAGCCGGAGGATACGACGGTCGGCGGCGGGGTCGCCTTCGCCGGTAAACAGCACTTCGGGTAGGGTAGCGTCTGTTTTTTGTTGGATTGCCACGATCAAATTTTTCAAATTGTCTGAAAACAGAGCGATTCTAGCGTAAATTGTCTGTTTTATACGCGATTCATCGTTCGCCAGCCTACAAGTTGGTGAATTTTGTAACGCTTCTTGGTTCCGACTACTGACGCTTGAACCCTGACTCCTGACCTGTTCCCGCTGCGCGTATAATTCTTCTTTTAATTTTCCGATGTGACGATGATCCCTGCTCTCTACGAATCTTCGATCAAGAGTCTGCCGCTCCTGGGGCGCGGCAAGGTACGCGACATCTACGCCGTGGGTTCCGACAAACTGCTGATCGTCGCAAGCGATCGGCTGTCGGCTTTCGACGTGGTTCTGCCGGACCCGATCCCCGACAAGGGCAAGGTGCTGACGCAGTTGGCCGATTTCTGGTTCGGGCGCTTTTCGACGATGCTGCCGAACCAGTTGACCGGTATCGACCCGGCGTCGGTCGTCGCAGTCGACGAGCGCGATCAGATTCGCGGTCGCGCGCTCGTCGTCAAGCGCCTTGTGCCTCTGCCGATCGAAGCCGTCGTTCGCGGCTACCTGATCGGTTCGGGGTGGAAGGACTACCAGGAGACCGGTGCGGTCTGCGGCATCCGCCTTCCAGCGGGACTCGAACTCGCAGCGAGACTCCCTGAACCGATTTTTACACCCGCGACGAAGGAGGCGATCGGGAACCACGACGTGAACGTCTCTTTCGACGAAGCGCGCCGCCATTGCGAATCCGCGCTCGCGGGTGCCTTGCGGAACACTCAAAAAACCGGTGCGCGTCTCGCCGAAGAGGCGCGCGAAGCGGCGCTCGCGCTCTACGCGGCCGGGGCCGAATACGCCTTGACGCGCGGAATCATCGTCGCCGATACGAAATTTGAATTCGGCGTCGACGACGCGGGCGTTCTCCATCTGATCGACGAGGCGCTTACGCCGGATTCATCGCGCTTCTGGCCCAGCGACGCTTACCGGACGGGCGTCAATCCGCCTTCCTTCGACAAGCAATACGTCCGCGACTTTCTGGAGACGCGGGACTGGGACAAAACACCGCCTGCGCCCGCGCTTCCCGCCGAGGTGATTCTGAAAACCAGCGAGAAATACAAGGAAGCCTACACGCGCCTGAGCGGTCGTACCTTGGCGGTTTGACCGCGCGCCGCCCAAAGTATCAAAGAGATGGGTTTCTACGCCCATGCCACCCTTTGGGGCTTTGAATCGCAATGAAAGATGATCCAAAACTCGATGAACGATAATCCGCTGCTTGATTTTTCCGGGCTTCCGCGCTTCGATGCGATCGTCCCCGCAAATGTCCAACCCGCTGTCGGTTTTCTCCTCGAAGAAAACCGCGCGCTTGTTCGGGACTTGACGCGCCGCGCCGAACCGCCGACGTGGGACGCTTTCGTCGAGCCGCTGACCGACGCGATCGAGCGTCTTTCAAGGATGTGGGGAATCGTGGCCCATCTGCATTCGGTCGACGACATTCCCGAATGGCGCGAAGCCTACAATCGCTCGCTCCCCGAAGTTACCCGTTTTTACGCTGAACTGGGGCAGAACGCGGAAATCTTCGCCGCGTACAAGTCGCTCCGCGCAGGCGCCGAGTACGCGGGGCTTTCGGCGCCGAGGCGTCGAATCATCGACAATGAGATTCGTGATTTCCGCCTTTCGGGCGCCGACTTGCCCGAAGATCAAAAACCCCGCTTTCAGGCGATTTCGGAAGAACTCGCGAGTCTTTCCGCCCGATTTTCGGAAAACCTGCTCGACGCGACGAATGCGTTTTCCGAATGGATACGTGACGAGGAGATGCTCTCGGGATTGCCGCGCGACGTCAGAGAAGCGGCGCGTGAAGCCGCCGAAAAGGGAGGGCACGATTCGGGCTGGATATTCACTCTGCATATGCCGTCGTACCTGCCGCTGATGCAGTACGCGGACGACCGCGCGCTTCGCGCCCGGTTTTACCGCGCTTATGCGACGCGCGCGTCCGAATTCGGCCCGGAAAAACTCGACAACACGCCGCTCATACGACGTTTGCTTCATCTTCGGCGCGAAGAAGCGCGGATGCTCGGCTTTGAAACTTTTGCCGAAGTCTCGCTCGTAACGAAGATGGCTGAATCGGTCCCGCAAGCGCTCGCCTTTTTGCGAGAACTCGCCGCAAAGGCAAAACCCACCGCCGAAAAAGACCTCGCCGAACTTGAAGATTTCGCCAAGGAGTCTCTCGGTGTCGCGCCGCTCGAACCTTGGGATATTCCTTACATTTCCGAAAAACTCCTGCAGGCGCGCTACGCCTTTTCGGAACACGAGGTTCGACAATATTTCACCGTAGACAAAGTCCTCACCGGTCTTTTCCGCGTCGTCGAGACGCTTTACGCCGTCCGCATCGTTCCCGACTCGGCGCCCGTCTGGCACGAGGATGTCCGCTTCTTCCGGCTCGAAAACACGGAGGGTCGTTCCCTCGGACACTTCTACCTCGACCTGTACGCGCGCGAAACGAAGCGCGGCGGCGCGTGGATGGACGAGGCGATCACCCGGCGCCGCGCCGGCCATGAAATCCAGACGCCCGTTGCCTACCTCAACTGCAATTTTTCGCGCCCCGTCCGCGGAGAAGACGGAGTCATGCGACCGGCGACGCTGACACACGATGATGTCATTACTCTTTTCCACGAGGCCGGCCACGTTCTCCACCACCTCCTGACGCGAATGGAGGATCTGGACGTTTCGGGGATCAACGGCGTCGAATGGGACGCCGTCGAGCTTCCCTCGCAATTCATGGAAAATTACTGCTGGGAGTGGCGCGTCGTCCGCGAAATGAGCGCGCACGTCGACACCGGCGAGCCGCTACCCCGCGAACTCTTCGAAAAAATGCTCGCGGCGCGGAATTTCCAGAGCGGCCTGTCGATGGTCCGGCAACTCGAATTCGCACTTTTCGATCTGCGCCTGCATTCGGACTTTGCCCCTTCCGAAAGCGTTCTCGACCTCCTCGACGAAGTCCGCCGCGAAGTCGCCGTCGTTTTTCCGCCCGATTGGCACCGTTTCCCCAATAGTTTTTCGCATATTTTCGCCGGCGGGTACGCTGCCGGCTACTTCAGCTACAAGTGGGCCGAAGTGCTTTCCGCCGATTGCTACGCCGCTTTCGAAGAGGCGGGCGACCCGTTCGACCCAGCGACGGGGCGGCGATTTCTCGAAGAAATCCTCTCGGTCGGCGGCAGCCGTCCGGCGATCGAGAGCTTCCGCGCGTTTCGTCAAAGGGACCCTCGGCCAGACGCATTGCTTCGCCATTACGGAATGGATGTTAATATCTCAAG
>JAISDL010000034.1 GCA_031264825.1 Accumulibacter sp.
GGCGGCCGTCCGCCTTTCGTCCCCACGGACCGGGGTGCTACCCGATCGACTTCAGAAGACAACGCGCCAAAGTCGATGTGCTTTTCTATCTCGGTCAGAGGATCTCCCAGCGTGTCGAGCTTTTCCCGGTGGCGTTCTTCAGCCACCAGATCTACCTTGATCGCGCTTCTCATTTTCATCTCCCCCTTCGTA
Organism: Accumulibacter sp.; assembly: GCA_031264825.1. Classification (GTDB taxonomy): domain Bacteria; phylum Pseudomonadota; class Gammaproteobacteria; order Burkholderiales; family Rhodocyclaceae; genus Propionivibrio. The sequence goes on from JAISDL010000034.1 coordinate 193, forward strand.
TAATTCAGGATATTGGAATTATACCAGAACCAAGAGGGTTTTTCGAGGGGGCCTTCGGAATTTTCAGGCAGGATGTCTGGGGGTATATCCGCCCGACCCGCACATTCCTCCTTGATTTACAAGGACTTAATTCTGTTTTTACCCCTTGTGTCTGGTATGTTTTCCCTGTTGTTGCTAATATGTCAATGGGCGCTCGTTGCCGTCTTCCTCGAATGGACGCAGGATGGAATGGGCGGTTCGACCGGATGAAGTGAATGGAGGGTAGGAATATGAAACACGTGTTGATGCGGCTGGTTTTCGGCGTTCTTTTCGTTTGTTTCAATGGGCCCGCTTTCGCGGGGAGCCAGGATGCCTACGTTTTGCCGGAACCGTATATTTCGCTTGAAAAACAGTATCTTAAGGAGTTCCCGGCCTTGCAGCCGCTGATGGACAAGATGGTTGCGAACAGCAAGGAGATATTGAAAAACCCGGATCAGGATATCCTGCATAACCGCGTCTGCGCGGCGCTGGCTTATCAGATGGCGCTGGCGCGTAAAAGCCCCGCCGCCACGCGCAAGCTGGGGCCCGCGACCGACCTTTTGCACAATATCACGAAGGATAACAAGAAGGCGGTGCTCAGCGACCCCGTTGTGCTGAAGCGCGTCGGCGATCTCGTCGCGTCCTTGAAGAAGGCGGGCAAGTTCGGAGATTCCAAGGGGTTTTTTGTCGACACGGCGATCTTGACGAACAAGAAGGTTGCCGATGACCTTTCTTTGGTGCACCATTTGACCGGCGCGGTATGGGCGGACGATGCGCTGAAGGAAATCGGCGGTTTCAGCGACGAGGAGAAGCGTGTCATCGAGACGGCGATCGTCGCGCATTCGACGGGGTATTGGTATTTCCGCGACTCGGTCGATGCAGCGGCGGGGAAGGACGGCGCGTGGCAGGCGGTGTTTCCGCAGCCGGAAAGCGATGTCGATAAGTTTGCGCACGACGCCGACCTGATTTCGCAGTTTGTGCCCGAATCGGTCGCGCCGGACGGGAGCAAGTGGCGGCAGCTTGCGACGAAGCGCTGGGGTGCGAAGAGTACGAAGGACGAGGGACACGTCGTTTATTACGTGTTCAGCCGCCTGTACGACGAGGCGAAGACGAAGGAGGGGAGCGACATGGCGATGGAGCAGTGGAAGCTCATCCAGCCCGATTTGTTGCGCTTGATGGACTTGAAGTCTGGGGAAGACCCGCTCAAGGTGCTCGGAACGCCGGCGTTCTGGAAAAAGTAGGCGTCGCGGTTTTGGGCACGGCACGCCGTGCCCACCAGGCATCAGGAATCAGGAAACAGATCAGTGAGCGGCGGCTTCGCCGCCGGAAAAAATCCACGAGGCGGGCAAGATGCCCACACTCCCGGTTTTCATCTGGCCCCTGATTTCTGATACGCCTGCGGAACGTTGGGCATCGCTTCGCTCACCCCAACCTATACGCGATATGCGAATTGAATTTTTGTTGGGCGAAGAAAGGGATCAGACGATCATTCCGGCGCCGACGGTATTGTTCGTCGATTCGTCGATGACGATGAAGGCGCCGGTCGCGCGGTTGTCGGCGTAGGCGTCGACGAAAAGCGGTTGCGCGAGTTTGAAGCCGACCTGCGCGATGTCGTTCATCCTGAGTGTTTCAGCGTATTCGTGGCGCATCGTGTCGATGTCGATCCGGGCGTCGATCCCGGAAAGAATCGCGCGGGCGTCGCGCGTCGTGTGGTGGATGAGGTATTTGCGGCGTGGGTCGAGCGGCGTTTCCGAAAACCAGCAGAGCATTGCGTCGATCTGGCGCGCGACTTTTGGAAGTTCGCTGGTTTTGACGATCATGTCGCCGCGCGAAATGTCGATTTCATCGTCGATGAGGAGCGTGACCGATTGGCCGGCCGCGGCGGAGGGGAGCGAGTTTTCCAGGACGCGGATGTCGCGGATTTTGCTTTCCTTGCCGCTCGGCAGGAGCGTGACGGCGTCTCCGACGGCGACGCGGCCCGATTCGATTCTTCCCATGAATCCTCGGTAATCGTGCAGTTCGGGGCGCGTCGCGTCGCGGGGGCGGCAGACGTATTGGACGGGAAAGCGGAACGGCGCGGCGTGCTCGGTCGCGGAAACTTCGGCGTTCTCGAGGATTTCGAGCAGCGTCGGCCCTTTGTACCAGTCCATGTGCGTACCGCGTTCGACGAGCATGTCGCCATTTAACGCCGAGATCGGGAGAAAACGAATCTCTTCGACGCCGATTCGCGCGGCGAATTCGAGCGTCTCGCGCATGATCGCTTCGAAAACATCCTGCGAATACGCGACGAGGTCCATCTTGTTGATCGTGACGACGAGGTGCGGGATCCTCATCAGACGGCTGAGGAAGGCGTGTCGGCGCGTTTGCGAGAGGAGTCCCTTGCGCGCGTCGATCAGGATCAGGGCGAGGTCGGCGTTCGATGCGGCGGTGACCATATTCCGCGTGTACTGCTCGTGCCCCGGCGCGTCGGCGATGATGTATTTGCGCGTTCCGGTCGAGAAATAGCGGTACGCGACATCGATCGTGATTCCCTGTTCGCGCTCGGCCTGGAGTCCGTCGGTGAGTAAGGAAAGGTCGATTGCCGTCAGGCCGCGCCGCTTCGACGTTCGCTCGATCGCGTTGAGCGCGTCGGCGAGGATCGCTTTCGTGTCATAGAGCAGACGCCCGATCAGCGTGCTTTTTCCGTCGTCGACGCTACCGCAGGTGAGAAAGCGGAGGAGTCCGTTGTCGACGGCGGCGTTTTCCTGGTCGGGCATGGGCGGAGTGTCTACGGGATTCATGGAATTCAGAAGTAGCCCTCTTTTTTGCGCTGCTCCATCGACGCTTCGGACGTCTGATCGTCGAGGCGCGTCGCGCCGCGCTCCGTGATCGTCACGCTGGCCGTTTCGGCGACGACTTTTTCGACGGTGTCGGCGTACGATTCGACCGGCGCGGTGCAGGTGATGTCGCCGACTGTGCGGAAGCGGACGCTCAAGGTTTCGACAATTTCTTCCGGGTACGCAGGGGTGATGTCGGTGACGGGCTGGAGCGCGCCGTTGCGCCGGACGATGCGTCGGGGGTGCGCGTAGTAGATCGACGGCAGTTCGAGGCGTTCGCGCGCGATGTATTGCCAGACGTCGAGTTCGGTCCAGTTCGAGATCGGGAAGACGCGCATGTTCTCGCCGTTGAAGCGGCGGGCGTTGTAGAGGTCCCACAGTTCGGGACGCTGATTCTTCGGGTCCCATTGGCCGAATTCGTCGCGGAACGAGAAGATGCGCTCCTTGGCGCGCGATTTTTCTTCGTCGCGGCGCGCGCCGCCGATGCACGCGTCGAAGCCGAATTCGTCGATGGTTTCGAGCAAGGTCACCGACTGATGTTTGTTGCGCGATTCAAACGGAGATTTCAAGACGACCGTACCGCGCCGCATCGAATCCTCGACCGAACGCACGATCAGGCGTTCGCCCAACTCGGCGGCGCGCTTGTCGCGGATGCCGGTCACCTCCGGGTAGTTGTGCCCGGTGTCGATGTGCATCAGCGGGAAGGGGAATCTTCCGGGGCGGAAGGCTTTTTCAGCGACGCGCAACATGCAGATCGAATCCTTGCCGCCTGAAAAGAGCAGGACGGGGTTGGCGCACTGACCGGCGACTTCACGCAGGATGTGAATCGCTTCGGATTCGAGCCAGTCGAGATGAGTAAAACCTTTTGTCATTTTATGGCGCTGACGCCCGATTACGTTATTATCATTATAGCGAAGTTTTTGCACGAGAATCCTTCGGGCTAGGAAGCAGCTCGGCGCGGTCTCCGGGTTCAAGGCGTCTCACGTGGAGACCGCATTCCCTGTTCGTCGAATTTTCCCACCACCAGCGTCCCGAGCGCGCGTCCTCACCCGCGGCGACGCTCCGCGTACAGGGCGCGCAACCGATGCTGGGGTAAAAACGGTCGTGCAAGGCATTATACGGCACCCGTTTTTTTCGAAGATATGCCCAGACCTCCTTTTCGCTCCAGTCGAGTAGCGGATTGAATTTTTTCAGCCCGTTGTCTTTGTCGTACTCTTCGATTCGGAATTCGCTACGCGCCGCCGATTGCTCGGCGCGCAGGCCGGTAATCCAGGCTTTTTTTCCCGAAAGCGCGCGCCGCAGGGGTTCGATTTTTCGGATACGGCAACATGTTTTGCGCAGGTCGACCGAGTCGTAAAACGCATTTATCCCGTGTTCATGCACGTAGGCTTCGACGAGGTCGAAGCGCGGGAAGTAGATTTTGATTTCGGCGCCGTAACGCGCGCGCGTGTTTGCGATCAGTGCGTAGGTCTCTTGCGGGAGCCGCCCGGTGTCGATCGAAAAAATTTCGATTGGCGCGCCCGTGCCGACGATGAGGTCCGTCAACAGCATATCCTCCGCGCCGAAACTGCTGGCGAACGCGGCGGGTGCGTCGTCTTGCGCGATTCGTCGGATCAGCTTTTCAAGATCGGCGGTTTTGGCTTCGATCGAATTCCAATCGGCGGAATCGACGGGATCGTTGAAGTGGGCCTTCATCGCGTGTTCAGGCTTTACGGCGGCGAAAGAGCGGCAGTGGCTCGTCGACGCCGCCCTGGTAGCTCTCGGAAAAACCGGTGAGTCCCGTGAGCGCGGCGCGAATGTCCTTGTCGGGCCGCACGGCGTAGGCGTCGATGCCGCAACGCTTCATCAGAAAGAGTTGGTCTTGCAGGACGTCGCCGATCGCGCGGATTTCCCCCTTGAAATGAAAGCGTTCGCGCAGCAGACGCGCGCTCGAATAACCCCGACCGTCGGAGAATTTCGGAAAGTCGATCCCGACGATTGGAAGGATTCCAAGGATGCCAAGCGTACCGTCACCGTCCGCAATCTCTTCCGGGGTGTCAATGCTCGCAAGCCAGACGCCGGCGGTCTCGGCGCGCGAAAGCAGCGCCGCCTTGCGCGCTCTCCAGACCGACAGCGGGAAAAGCGTCGGCTCCGGCGGCAAGTCCACGGTTTCGGGCGACTCGCCTTCTTCGAGCCTCAGGACTCGCCAAGAGTCGTCGACGATTCTGTCGTTCTTGATGATTTCAGTCATGGGATACGTTACCGGTTTGCGCGAGTTTGCTTTTATCGCGTCCTCGATACGCGCGCACCCGGAAAGGCTCGACGCCGAGGCGCTCGAAAGTGTCGATGAAAGGTTCGGACGGGCGGCGGTTTTCGATATAGACCTCGATCAAGGCTTCGACGACGTCGGGAATCTCTTCAGGCGGGAAAGCCGGCCCGATGACGCGACCGAACTTCGTCCGGTTTCCCTGCCGTCCGCCGAGGGAGACTTGATAGTACTCCTCATCGTTCCGGTCGACGCCCAGAATTCCGATGTTTGCGACGTGGTGGTGCGCGCAGGAATTCATGCACCCCGAAATATTGAGCGAGACTTCTCCGATCGCGCGGAGACGCTCCGGGTCGTCGAATCTTTCCTGAATCGCTTTGACGAGCGGCAGGGAACGCGCGTTGGCGAGACTGCAATAATCTCCGCCGGGGCAAGAGATCGTGTCGGTCAAGAGGCCGACGGTCGGCGTCGCGAGTCCCAGCGGGAGAAGCGCTTTCCAGAGGGCGGGGAGGTCGCGGCGGCGGACATCCGCGAGGACAAGGTTTTGCTCGTGTCCGACGCGCAGTTCGCCGAAGCTGAAACGGTCGGCCAGGTCGGCGAGGGCGTCCATCTGGATCGCCGTGATGTCGCCGGGGGGACACCCCGGCGCCTTGAGCGAAACGACGATCGCGGCGTAGCCCGGAACCCGGTGCGGAAAGACGTTGCGCGCGATCCACGGCGCAAAGGGATCCCGTGTGTCATCGGTGAAGAGAGGCGCGTCGTCGGTCAGCGCCTCATAAGGCGGCGGCGCGAAATGACGCGCGACGCGGTCGAATTCGGCGTCGGTCAGCGTCGAAGGACCGTCTTTCAGGGTGGCCCATTCGTTCTCGACCTCGCGTATGAATTCGTCGACACCCAGCGCGGCGACGAGAATCTTGATTCGTGCCTTGTAAAGATTGTCGCGCCGCCCGTGGCGGTTATAGACGCGGAGCAAGGCTTCGGCGTAGGAAAGCAAGTGCGCGCGCGGCAGAAAATCGCGGACGACGGGCCCGATCATCGGGGTGCGCCCCATCCCGCCGCCCGAAAAAACGCGGAATCCCGTCTCTCCCGCGTCATTTTTGATCACCTCGAGGCCGAGGTCGTGCGTGCGGACGACGGCGCGGTCCTCCGCGCCTCCCGAGACGGCGATCTTGAATTTGCGCGGAAGAAAGGAAAATTCAGGATGGAAAGTCGACCATTGCCGCAAGAGTTCGCAATACGGGCGCGGGTCCTCGCGCTCGTCGGGCGCGACGCCGGCAAAGGGGTCGGTGGTGATATTCCGAATGCAACTCCCGGAAGATTGTATTCCGTGCATGTCGACCGTCGAAAGCTCCTCCAGAATGTCGGGCGTTTTCCCGAATTCCGGCCAGTTGAATTGCATATTATGCCGCGTCGTGAAATGCCCGGAACGGCGGTCGTAACGACGCGAAATTTCCGCGAGCTTTCGCAACTGCGTCGAAGAAAGCTGGCCGTAGGGAATGGCGACCCTCAGCATCGGAGCGTGACGCTCGATATACAAGCCGTTTTGCAGACGGATCGGTCGCAACTCCTCGTCGGAAAGCAGACCCGCGAGATTGCGTTCGATCTGGCCGCGATGCTGCGCGACGCGCTCCTTCAGAAGCTGCCGGTCGATGGCGTCGTAACGGTACATGGGCGGTTCCTGGTGTGTAGACCGCCTCGGGCGGCGGCGAAGGAGCGATGGTAGCAATTGCCAACTTGATATGAAAAGAATATTAAGTTAGATTCTTAGATGAATTGCTTATTAAGATATACGATGATGCTCCGGCAACTCTGACACCTCCGACACCTCGCCAGGGCGGTGCGGAAGGGCCTTGAGGTTTTCGACGCCGCCCAGGCATTGTACGCCCCGTAGCTCGGCGCCTCCAAACAGAGTCGGCGGATCAGGATGGAGTCGGCGTCATCCTCTCTGAACGCAAGGGAAGATCACGCTTTTTACGCCGCGTCGGCGAAGAGGGCGATCGAAAAAGACGATCGAAAAAACGATCGATAAGGCGATGAACGCCAGAGGAGAAAACGATGTTTATCCAATTTGATCCGGGCCTCTCGCGCAAGGCGAAAAACCCGTTCGTGAAAATCCTCGCCTTCGTCGTCGGCGGCGTCGTGCTCGTCGCGGCGCTGTTATTTTCCTTCGTTTTTTTCGCCGTCGTCGCCGTGATCGGCGCGGTTGGCTGGCTTTATTTTTGGTGGAAGACGCGCGCGCTGCGCGAAGAGATTCGCCGAGGCGCGATAGATACGCCCACGTGGGAGGATGCCGCGCGCCGACCCGAACGGCACGACGCCGGAGGCCGCGTCATCGACGGAGAAGCCGTTGAAGTCCCCGACGATTTGCCCGGAGACTGACGACGCGGGGGGAGGGGGTTAAGTCGATGCCGCATTTGACCCCCCTCGAATTCGAGGTATAGTGCATAGGCTGTGGTGCTACGTCCAAGGTTCAGCTTTTGCACGAACGACGGAATAAGGGTGCTTGGGTGACGGGGAAATGTGCCAGAAAGATATCGGTATGCAAACAGTTCGTGTGAGGGTACAGAAGCGCCGAGCCGCGTTGCGGGCTGCCGGATTGCGCCTGATACAAATCTGGGCGCCGGATACGCGCGCGCCCGGTTTTTCCGAAGAATGCCGCCGCCAATCTCTGCGGGTCGCCGAGGCCGACGCTGCCGACCGCGAACTGGAGGTTTTCATGGACGCCGCCCTCGTCGATCAGGAATATTCGTGACGTTCCGGGGGGTCAGTCGAGCACGTGTGAGACGAGGCCGTCGGCGAGTTTTGGTTCGAACCACGTCGATTTCGGCGGCATGATTTCTCCGGCGTCGGCGACCGACATCAGTTCGGAAAGCGGCGTCGGGTGAAGCGCGAACGCCGCCGCCATTTCACCACCCTTGACGCGGCGTTCGAGTTCCTTGAGTCCCTTGACGCCGCCGACGAAGTCGATCCGCGTGTCGCGGCGCAAGTCGGTGATTCCGAGAATCCGCGCGAGAATCGTCTCCGAGAGTAAGGAAACGTCGATGCGGCGCACCGGGTCGCTCACCGGAATGTATTCGGGGCGGACGGCGAGGCGATACCAGCGCTCGCCGAGGCAGAGGGAGAAAACGCCCGTCCGCTCCGGCTGCGACGCGCCCGACAGCGGGGTGACGAGGCAGTATTTATCGACCGCTTCGAGAAAAGCTCCGACCGAGAGGCCGTTCAAGTCGCGGACGGCGCGGTTGTAGGAGAGTATGCGCATCTGGCGCGCGGGGAAGATGACGGACAGGAAATATTCGCACGAGTCCGGCGCACCCAATCCGCGCCGCGCCGCCGCGATGCGCGCGGCGGCCGCCGACCTGTGATGACCGTCGGCGATGTAGAGCGTCGGCAACGCGCCGAAGACTTCGTCGACGCGGGAATCGATGGCGCCGCTGGAGGTCTCCCAGAGCGTATGGCGGACGCCGTCGGCGTTCTCAAGGTCGATGATCGGGACGCCGTCGGCGATTTCGGCGACGAGGCGTTCGGCTTCGTCGTTATCCGGGTGTGCGAGCAAGGCCGGACCGGTCTGCGCGTCGAGCGCGCCGATCTGGCGTACCCGGTCGTTCTCCTTGTCGGGGCGCGTCAGTTCGTGTCTGCGGATGCGACCGCTTTCGTAGGCGGCGACCGACGCCGTGGCGACGAGTCCCGTCTGCGTGTGCGAATCATCCTTCGTCAGGCGGTAGGCGTAGTAGCGGGGCCGCGTGCTGCGAAGCAAAACTCGGCTCGAAATCAGGCGGTCGAAGTTTTCCCTCGCTTTTTCGTAGACTTCGGGCGCGTAAGGGTGCGTTCCCTCCGGGAGGTCGATTTCGGCGCGCGAAATATGCAGAAAAGAGAACGGATTTCCATCGGCGAGACGATGCGCTTCGTCGACGGATACGGTGTCGTAAGGCGGCGCCGCGACGGCGGCCGCGTGTTCTTTGCGCGGATACAGTCCTTTGAAAGCTCGGACGATCGGGGGGGGTATACTCAAAATAGGCTCGTTTCAAAAAAGGCTTGGGTTCTGGCGGGTTCAGCGACGGCGTAAAACCGGGAAATTTCACACGCCGACGTTTTTGCTCGTGCCCACCTTTGATTTCAGGAAATCCTTGCCCATATTAGCATTCCCTTGGAGGGATTGCATGAAAGCGCCCAACGAGGAGAGCGGGGGGAATCCACCCGGCCGTTCGCAGCGAGTACGAAAGACAGGGACGAGGCGGTTCCTTCGCATTGATTTCAAACGATTTTCCAGAATATCGCTCCACGGAGGCCGGAAAAAAAGTGCTCAAAACTGTGCTTGACATTATATCGGTGAGGCATATACTTTTTTTTGAAGGACGAGGAAAAAGAATGGCACGGGTAAAAAATAATGATCGATGGTAAATTCGCAAAAAAGATATAACGAATATGCGAAAGATTGCTTTTCGATTTCTGATATTTCTCAATATCGCCGTTGTAATGACCGGTGTCGTATTACGTATAAGAAATCAGCCAAGCAGTCGCTTCCTGAGGGAAATATCCACTTCAGAGGGCTTTGAAAGCGCCGTGGCTCTCGTGCAAGGCAACGGCTCGATTTTCACATTTTACTTTTTCGTTTGTTTTGTCGT
>JAISDL010000035.1 GCA_031264825.1 Accumulibacter sp.
AGCTGCATCTACCCCCGGCTCGCCCCCCAGCCGATGCGCGAAGACGCGCTGCTGACCGGGACGCTCGAACCGACGAACGAAGCGTACGCGATCGCCAAGATCGCCGGGATCAAACTGTGCGAAAGCTATAATCGCCAGTACGGCGTCGACTACCGGAGCGTGATGCCGACCAATCTGTACGGCCCCGGAGACAACTACCATCCGCTCGATTCGCACGTCATCCCCGCGCTGCTCCGGCGTTTCCACGAGGCCAAGACCGCCGGCGCGCCCGAAGTGACGATCTGGGGAACCGGGAAGCCGAAGCGCGAATTTCTTTACGTCGACGACATGGCGCGCGCCTGCGTCTACCTCATGAACCTCGACAAGTCGTTCTACGACAGCCAGACGAGTCCCAGGCTCAGCCATATCAATATCGGTTGCGGCGAGGAGGTTTCGATCGCCGAACTCGCGCTCGCCGTTCGGGAAACGGTCGCTTACCGGGGAGAAATCCGCTTCGACCCGTCGCAGCCCGACGGTACGCCGCGTAAACTGATGGATAGCGCCCGTCTCGCCCGCCTCGGCTGGCGTCCGGCAGTTCCGTTGCTCGAGGGCTTGAAGCTGGCTTACGAAGACTTCGTCAAAAATCTGGGCAAGCGTGCCTGAAGGAAAAAACATGTCCGAAACCAAAAAAAGCGCTCTCATCACCGGTGTCACGGGTCAGGACGGCGCTTACCTCGCCGAATTCCTCCTCGACCAGGGCTACGTCGTCCACGGCATCAAGCGTCGGACTTCGCTGTTCAACACCGACCGCATCGACCATCTCTACCACGACCGCCACGAAAAAGACGTTCGTTTCTTCCTGCACCACGGAGACCTGACCGACAGTTCGAGCCTGATCCGCATCATTCAGCAGACGCAGCCCGACGAAATCTACAACCTCGCGGCGCAAAGCCACGTCGCCGTCAGTTTCGAGGAGCCCGAATACACGGCCAATTCGGACGCGCTCGGCGCGCTCAGAATCCTCGAAGCCATCCGCATCTTGGGCCTTGAAAAGAAGACGCGCTTTTATCAGGCGAGCACTTCCGAGCTTTACGGACTCGTCCGCGAAACGCCGCAAAGCGAGACGACGCCTTTTTATCCGCGCAGCCCCTACGCCGTGGCGAAACTCTACGCGTACTGGATCACGGTCAATTACCGCGAGGCCTACGGGCTTTATGCGTGCAACGGCATCCTGTTCAATCACGAGAGCCCGTCTCGCGGCGAGACCTTCGTCACGCGAAAGATCACGCGTGCGCTCGCGCGCATCAAGCTCGGCCTTCAGGATCGCCTCTATCTCGGCAACCTCGACGCGCGGCGCGACTGGGGGCACGCGAAAGATTATGTAAGAATGCAGTGGCTGATGCTGCAACAGGAAAAACCCGAAGACTTCGTCATCGCGACCGGTGTCCAGTACAGCGTGCGCGACTTCGTCGATGCCGCCGCAAAGGAACTCGAAATGGAGATTTTCTGGCAGGGAGAGGGCGTCGATGAAAAAGGCAGCCTTGCTTCGGGGAAGTGCGTCGTCGCCGTCGACCCCCGTTACTTTCGCCCGACCGAGGTCGAGACCTTGCTCGGCGACGCGAGCAAGGCGCGGGAAAAGCTCGGTTGGACGCCTCGGATTTCGTTTTCCGAACTCGTCGCCGAGATGGTTCGGGAAGACCTGAAGTCGGCGCGGCGCGACGAACTCGTCAAAAACCACGGCTACAAGGCGCTCGAGCGCAATGAGTAGCGCTCATTCCATTTCCAGTCCATCCCTACCTTTGTCGACTCGCCTTGCCGTACTACCTGTACTGTCTGCGGCTCGTCTTCTCGGTATGAATGAACTGGAAAAGGAATCACAGGCGTTCCGCGTGAAAGCGCGGCGCGAGAGGCTGAAACGGACATTCGGAGGAGCGGTCGTTCATGGATAAGGTTCTGGTGACGGGGGGCGCGGGCTTTTTGGGTTCGCATCTGTGCGAGCGGCTCGTTTCGGAAGGCGCGGACGTTCTCTGCGTCGACAACTTTTTCACCGGGAGCAAACGCAACGTTCATGCCCTGATCGAGGAGACGCGCTTCGAACTCCTGCGTCACGACGTGACCTTCCCGCTCTACGTCGAGGTCGACCGCATTTTCAATCTGGCGTGCCCCGCGAGCCCCGTGCATTACCAGTTCGACCCGGTGCAGACGACGAAGACGAGCGTCCACGGGGCGATCAATATGCTCGGCCTCGCCAAGAGGACGCGCGCGCGCATCCTCCAGGCTTCGACGAGCGAAGTCTATGGCGACCCCGACGTCCACCCTCAGCCCGAAACCTATCTCGGCCGCGTCAACCCCATCGGGATAAGAAGCTGTTACGACGAGGGAAAACGCTGCGCGGAGACGCTGTTCTTCGACTACCACCGCCAGCATCGCATGGAGATCAAGGTCGTGCGCATCTTCAATACCTACGGCCCGCGCATGCACCCGAACGACGGCCGCGTCGTCAGCAACTTCATCGTCCAGGCGCTCAGGAACGAGGCGCTCACGATCTACGGCGACGGGCGCCAGACGCGGAGTTTTTGTTACGTCGACGACCTGATCGACGGGATGCTGCGGATGATGGAAAGTCCCGCCGAATTCGTCGGTCCGGTCAATCTTGGGAACCCGGTCGAATTCACGATGATCGAACTCGCCGAGACGGTCCTGCGCCTCGTCGGCGGCAAGTCGAAACTCGTTTTTCTCCCGCTCCCGCAGGACGACCCCCGGCAGCGCAAACCCGACATCGCGCTGGCGGAATCCGAACTGCGGTGGACGCCCAAAGTGACGCTCGAAGACGGCCTGAAAGAAACCATTGCGTATTTTCGAAAAACATTGAATGTGGCGGCTTAAAACTCCGGTTGCTTTTTTCATCTTCAACCGTCCTGAAACGACGGCGCGCGTTTTCGCCGAAATCGCGCGCGCGAAGCCGTCCCGGCTCTTCGTCGTCGCCGACGGCCCGCGCACCGACCGTCCCGGCGAGGCCGAGCGCTGCGCCGAGGCAAGGGCTGTCGTCGAAAAGCTCGATTGGGAATGCGAGGTTTCGACGAATTATTCCGAGAGCAATCTGGGCTGCAAGGAGCGCGTCTCGAGCGGGATCGACTGGGTCTTCGAGCACGCGCCCGAGGCGATCATCCTCGAAGACGACTGTCTGCCGCATCCGAGTTTTTTCCGCTTTTGCGACGAAATGCTCGAATGCTACCGCGACGACGCGCGCGTCGGAATGATCAACGGCTGCAATTTCCAGTTTGGTCGCGCCCACGTGGACGCGAGCTATCATTTCTCGCGCTGCGTCCACGTCTGGGGGTGGGCTACGTGGCGCAGGGCGTGGCGCTTTTACGACAAAAACGCGACCGCGTGGCCGTTGCTGCGCCAAAACGACCGCCTCGCGCACGTCTTTCCTCGCGTGTCCGACTATCGGCACTGGAAAAAGATATTCGACCGCGTCCATCGCGGCGAAATCGACACTTGGGATTATCAGTGGAATTTGAGCTTGTGGAGCCAGAGCCTGCTGTGCGTCGCGCCGGACGTGAATCTGGTTTCGAACATCGGGTTCGGGAAAGACGCGACGCACACGAAAATCGGAGGAATCACCTCCGACATGGCGGTCGAGGCGATGCGCTTTCCGCTTGAACACCCCGCTTTTGTCCTGACCGACGGCGACGCCGAGCTTTTTGAAATGCGTCACGTTTCTCCGACCTCGCCGGTGTGCCGCGCTCTGTGCAAGCTGCGCGGTCTGATTGTTCGAGGATAAGCGCTTCGAATGCCGAAATGCCCGATCTGCTCCAGCGAGACGCGCGCGAGTTTCTCCGCGCGTCTGCTGAAAAAATACACGGTCGCCTATCGCCATTGCCCCGTGTGCGGCTTATTGCGGACCGAGACGCCTTTCTGGCTCGACGAGGCGTATCGAAGCGCGATCGACGTTTCAGACACCGGAGTCGTCTTGCGCAATCTGGCGCTCGCCTCCAGGCTCGCGGTGCTTCTTGCCCTGAATTTCGACCCCAGGGGCGCGTATCTCGACGTGGCGGGCGGTTACGGAATGCTGACGCGCTTGATGCGCGACTGCGGATTCGATTATTACTGGGACGACAAGTATTGCGAGAACCTTTTCGCGCGCGGCTTCGAGGCGAATTTGACCGGCGCGCCTTTTTCGGCTTTGTCGGCGTTTGAAGTCCTCGAGCACCTTCACGACCCGCTCGCTTTCATTTCGGAGAATTTCAGCGAGCACGGATGCCGTACGCTGATATTCACCACCGAATTGTATCGAGGTGAAAAGCCGCCGAGCGCCGATTGGTGGTATTACGCTTTCGATTCGGGCCAGCACATTTCTTTTTACAAGAGGGAGACGCTCGAAAAACTCGCCGAGCGGCTCGGTTTGGATTTTTATTCGCTCCGTGGTCTTCACGTCCTGACCGACCGGAAGCTGCGTTTTCGGCGGCTGTCGCATTGCGCGATGGGATGCCTTGCGCCGGTCTTCCTGATGCTGATCCGCAAAAAACTGGGGTCGCTGACGCAAGCCGACCGGCTGAAAGTGATCGGGCGCGCCGAATCCGAAGGCGCGCCGACGTCGCCATGATCCCTCAACTGAGAAACCGGGTCAAACAGGCGTTCAAGCTGCTTTTCTGCCTCGTTTGCGGACTCTTCGATTCCCTGGCCTTGATGGAGCGCCCCACACGGGGAAAGAGCGTCGTCGTCGTCCGAACCGACGCGATCGGCGATTTCATCCTCTGGCTGCCCTACGCGAAAAGGCTTTACGCCGAATTGCGCCGCCACCACGAAAAAGTCATTCTCGTGTGCAACGCCGCGGTGAGCGAACTCGCGCGCGAAGAACTTCCCGTGGAAATCTTTCCGATCGAGCGAAAGCGTTTTCAGTTCGACCCGGCGTACCGCTTTCGTACCTTGCGCGCGTTGCGCCTTCTCGGCGCCGCGCTGACCTGGCATCCGGTCGTCTCCAGGGATTCGATCGTCGGCGACCCGATCGTCCGTGCGTGCGGCGCGTACGCCTACGGCTTTGCGGGCGGTGCCAAAAACCAGACTTATCTCGAGCGTCGCCTCGGAGATCGCTTTTACGGCGCGCTCCTTCCGGTGGGCGACGCCAATCTCCACGAAGCGGCCGCTCACGAAGCCTTTCTCGCGTGGGCTTTGAAGGACGCGCGCGCGCCGACGGAGAAATTCGTTTTTCAGCTTCCGAAAAAGGCGAAGGCGGCGTCTCCGTATTGGATACTCGCCCCCGGTGCGGGGAAGAACGAGCGCGTCTGGTCCGCGAACGGTTTTTCGCTCGTGATCAAAAAAATCGCCCGGGATTTCCCCGGTCTGCGCGTAAAGCTTCTCGGTTCGGCGTCGGAATGGACGCTCTGCCAGGAGATTCTCGACGCTTCGGGTTTGCCTGGAGAAAACCTCGCGGGACAGACCGGCTTGACGCAAATGATGAGAATCGTCGGCGGCGCGTGTTTTCTCGTCGGGAACGAATCCGCGGCGATCCACGCGGCGGCGCTGCTTCGGATTCCTTCGGTCTGCATCGCCGGAGGCGGTCATTTCGGTCGCTTCGTGCCCTACGCGCCCGAACCGCACGTCGAACGCAAGGCGCCGGAGATGGTATTCAGGGAAATGGAATGCACCGGGTGCGGCTGGCAGTGCCGCTTCCCCCGCGACGTGTCGGGCGCCGCGCCTTGCGTCGCGCTGATCAGCGTCGAAGAAGTCTGGTCGGCGGTAGAGCAGATGCTCGACGAATTCTGGCGCGAACGGGATGCGCACCGTGCGTGAATCGCGTAGCGACTGTCCAAAGATCAGCGTCGTCACGCCGAGTTTCAATCAGGGCGCCTTCCTGGAACGGACGATCGATTCCGTCCTCTCCCAGAATTACCCGAATCTCGAATACATCGTCATCGACGGAGGTTCGACCGACGGCAGCGTCGGAATCCTCCGAAAGTACGCCGCGCATCTCGCGTACTGGGTCAGCGAGCCGGACCGCGGACAGGCGCACGCGATCAACAAGGGTTTACAGCGCGCGACCGGAGATTGGGTCGCGTGGCAGAATTCCGACGACGTCTTTTACCCCGGCGCGTTCGAGAGCCTCGCGCGCGCGGCGAGGAAATACGAGGACGCCGCGCTGATCATCGGCAACATGAATCTCATCGACGCCGACGACCGCCTGATCCGCGACATGAAATATGTGACGCCGACCTGCGACGCGCTGCGCGCCGAGGGGATGGTGCTGACGAATCAAGCGGCGTTCTGGCGGCGAAGCCTCCACGCCGAATTGGGATTTCTCGATGAAGAACTCGATTACGGCTTCGATTACGACTGGTTTCTCCGCGTATTGCGCCAAGGGAAAGGCGCGCACGTCGACCGCACATGGGGGGGCTTGCGTCTCCACGGCGCGACGAAAACGCATCGCCACCAGGCCGAATTCGACGAAGAATACCGCCGGGTACTCGCCGGATGCGAGGTTTCCGCCGCGTGTCGGCGTTACCATCAAGCGCGCCGCCTTGCCCTGATGATCGCTCAGGGGAATTTCGGCTACGTTCTGCGCGGCCTCGCGCGGCGATTGAACTCGTGAAAACATGCTGAAAATCACCGTCGTCACCGTCTCGTTCAACGCCGTTCGCACGATCGGGCGGACGCTCGACTCGGTCGCCGCGCAGGACTACCCGGCAATAGAGCATATCGTCGTCGACGGCGCTTCGACCGACGGAACGCTCGGCGTCGTCGAGAGCCGTGAAAAAAATCTCGCGCGCTTCGTGTCCGAACCCGACCGGGGAATCTACGACGCGATGAACAAGGGATTGGACCTTGCGACCGGGGATATCGTCTGTTTTTTGAACGCCGACGATTTCTACGCGACGCCGCAAGTCCTCGGCCGCGTCGCGGACAAGCTCGAAAGTCTCGGCGTAGACGCGCTCATCGGCGATCTCGCTTACTTTTCTCCCGACGCCCCCGATCGCGTCGTTCGCCGTTTCAATTCGGGGCGCTTCAGCCCCGAACGTCTGGCCTACGGCTGGATGCCCGCGCACGCGGCGTTTTTTATGAAACGCGAGATTTACGAGCGCGTCGGGCGCTTCAAGATCGATTATCGAATCGCGGGCGACTTCGAATTCATCGCGCGCGCGTTTTCGAAAGAAAGCATTCGCTATTGCTATTTTCCCGAAATACTCGTCAAAATGCAGTTGGGCGGAATCAGCAACGCCGGACTTGGTGCGAGGCTTTTGTCGAACCGCGAGATTCTGCGCGCGTGCCGCGAAAACGGGCTTGAAACCGGCGTATGGAAGCTGTCCCTGCGCTACCCCATAAAACTGCTCGAGTTGCTCAAGCGATGACGACTTTGATCACAGGCTCAACCGGCTTCATCGGCCGTCGACTCGCGCGCGCCGGCGACAGGCGTCTCGTGAGGCGCCGGGTCGGGAGTGTCGTGGATCCTGGAGAGGTCGTCGGCGACTTGCTCGACCGGGATTCGCTTGAAGCGGCGTGCGACGGCGTCGAGACGGTTTTTCACTGTGCCGCTTACGTACACGTTCTTCTGTCCGCCGACCCCGACCTCCAGTGGAAGGTCAACTACGAGGGAACGCGCAAACTCGTTGACGCCGCCGGAAGGGCGGGTGTGGCGCGTTTCGTCTTTCTTTCCAGCGTCGCCGCGATGGCGCGCCCCGGGGACGCCTGCGTCGATGAGGACCATCCCGGCGAACCCGTTTCACCTTATGGCAAGGCCAAGCGCGCGTCCGAAGACGCCGTCCTGGAGGCAGGCGCGAAATACGCGATGCACGTCGTCAACCTGCGCCTGACCCTCGTCTACGGAAAGGGCGCGCCGGGAAACATGGCGCACATGGTGCGGGGAATCCGCGCGGGATGGCTCCCGCCTCTGCCCGAAACGAAGAACCGGCGTTCGATCGTCCATGTTTCGGATGTCGTCTCGGCGATGCGCTTCGTTTCCGAAGACGCGCGCGCGAACGGCCGGACCTACATCGTCGCGGACCCGCGTCCGTATTCGGGGCGCGAAATTTATGACGCGCTGCGAAAGGCCCTGCGGATGCCGCCGGCGCGCTGGCGTATTCCGGCGGGACTCTTTCGCGCGTGCGGGCGTTTCGCTGACGCGCTCGTCGCCGTCTCGGGGAGAAGCTTGCCCAAGCCGTCCGAACTCGTTTCCCGCTTTCTCGACTCGGCGTGCTATTCGCCCGACCGCATCAAAAGAGAACTCGGCTGGTCCGCGCAAACCACGCTCGAAGACGGTCTGCGCGAGATGCTGTCGGAGGGGGCACACGCCGCGCTACGATGAAACGAGTGTTCGACGTTCTCCTCGCGGTCACGGCAAGCCTGATTCTCGCCGTTCCGCTCCTTTTCATCGCGTTTTTGATCCGCCTGACTTCCGAAGGCCCCGTCCTTTATTGGTCCGACCGGGTCGGAAAAAACAACCGGATTTTTCGGATGCCGAAGTTCCGCAGCATGCGCGTCGGCACGCCGGCCGTCGCGACGCACCTTTTGACCGACGCCGAGGCGCGCTTGACGCCCGTTGGTTCTTTTCTCAGGAGGTCGAGCCTCGACGAGCTTCCCCAGCTCTGGAGCATCCTGAAAGGCGACATGAGTTTCGTCGGCCCGCGTCCCGCGCTCTTCAACCAGGACGACCTCATCGCGCTTCGTACCGAGCGCGGCATCGACCGATTGCTCCCCGGGCTGACGGGGTACGCGCAGATCAACGGACGCGATGAATTGCCGATCCCGCAAAAGGTCGAACTCGACGCCGAATACACGCGGCGCCGCTCGTTCCGCTTCGATTTGCTGATCCTCTGGCTGACTTTCCTGAAAGTCCTCCGCCAGGACGGCGTAAGGCATTAGCGGGCGTCCATGTTTCTGAATTCTCTCATCGACCCCGTCCTCGCGCTGCCGCGCTTCGTCAAGCGCCTCGTCGTCCTCGCCGTCGATACGAGTCTGTGCGTCTTCTGCGTCTGGCTCGCGTTCTACTTGCGCATCGGAGAATTCGTTTTCCTCTCGGGCGGCGCGCTGCGCGCCGCGCTCGTTTCGGTCGCGTTCGCGCTCCCCGTTTTTGCCGCCTCCGGTCTTTACCGCGCGATCTTCCGCTATTCGGGCTGGCCCGCGCTGATGAGCGTGACGAAGGCGACGCTCATATACGGCCTCGCCTACGCTTTTGTGATGACCGTTTTCGGGATTCCCGAAGTACCGCGCACGGTCGGATTGATCCAGCCGATTCTGCTCCTCTTGTTCGTCGGCGCGTCGCGCGCGTTCGCGCGATTCTGGCTCGGAGGTTTTTATCGGAGTCGCGTCGCGGACGCGACCCTCCCCAGAGCGCTGATCTACGGCGCCGGAGCGGCGGGACGCCAGCTCGCGCTGGCGATGGCGAACGTCCACGAAATGCGCGTCGTTGGCTTCCTCGACGACGACGAACGGCTGCACGCGCACACGCTGAACGGCTTGCCGATCTACAACCCGGCCAAACTCGACGCGCTCGTATCCGAATTGCGAATCAGCGACATCCTCCTCGCGATGCCTTCGGAAAGCCGCCACCGGAGGAACGAAATCCTTTCGAGGATACGGAACGTCAAGGTCTCGGTCCGCACGCTTCCGAGCGTGACGGAACTCGCGCAGGGAAAAATCAGCGTCTCGGACATTCGAGAACTCGACATCGACGACCTGCTCGGCCGCGAGCCTGTTACGCCGAACCAGGCGCTGCTGGAAAAAAATTCGACCGGAAAGGTCATCGTCGTTACCGGCGCGGGAGGGTCGATCGGCAGCGAATTATGCCGTCAGCTCCTCGCGCTCTCGCCTACGCGGCTGCTTCTCGTCGACCACAGCGAATTCGCGCTCTACGAAATCCATCGCGAACTCGAAAAAAAACGCGAAGCCGCGCCCGGCGACGAGACGAAAGAGATCGTTCCGCTCTTGGCGTCGGTCGGCGATGCGGCGCGTATGCGCGAAATATTTTCGACCTGGAAGCCCGACATCGTCTACCACGCGGCCGCGTACAAACACGTCCCGCTCGTCGAACACAACCCTTCCGAAGGCATCCGGAACAACGTTTTCGGTACGCTGACCGCGGCGCTCGCCGCGTGCGAGCGGGAAGTCCCCGACTTTGTACTGATCAGCACCGACAAGGCGGTGCGTCCGACCAACGTGATGGGCGCGAGCAAGCGCCTCGCCGAGATGGTCTTGCAGGCGCTCGCGGCGCGGACGCCAAAGACCCGCTTGACGATGGTACGTTTCGGCAACGTACTCGGGTCGTCGGGTTCGGTCGTCCCGCATTTTCGCCGGCAAATCCGCGAAGGCGGTCCGATCACGCTGACGCACACGGAAATCACACGATTTTTCATGACGATCCCCGAAGCGGCGCAGTTGGTCATCCAAGCGGGCGCGATGGCCAAAGGCGGCGACGTCTTCGTGCTCGACATGGGGAAACCCGTGAAGATATTCGACCTCGCGCGCCATATGATCGAACTTTCGGGACTGACGGTGCGCGACGCGGAGAATCCCGACGGCGATGTCGCGATCGAAATCACCGGGCTTCGCCCCGGTGAAAAGCTCTACGAGGAGTTGCTGATCGGCGACAACCCCGAAGCGACGGCGCATCCGATGATCATGAAGGCGCGCGAGGAATTCCTGCCCTGGCCCGTCCTGGAGAAAAAACTCGAGACGCTCGAACACGCCGCCGCGTCAAACGACGCAACCATCATACGCCGTACGCTCGAAGAGATCGTTTCAGGATACGTGTCGGACGGTGCGATCGTCGATTGGGTCTTCCTGAAGAGGAATCAGGAAGCCGAAAAAACGGAAAAAACGGGAGGCGGTCGCGGCTGAACCCGCCGCGCGAGAACGATGGCCACGTACGCGATCGGAGACATTCATGGCTGTTTCGACGCCTTCATGCGGCTACTCGACCGTTGCGCCTTCGACCCGGCGAAGGACAGGCTCTGGTTGACGGGCGACCTCGTCAACCGCGGCCCGCGTTCGCTGGAAACCCTGCGCTTCGTCCATTCTCTGGGCGAAGCGGCGGTCACGGTCCTCGGCAACCACGATTTTTTTCTGCTGATGATCGCCGAAGGTTTCGGCAAACGTTCGCGTGACGACACCTTCGACGAAATACTCGTAGCCCCGGACCGCGGAGAACTGCTGACCTGGCTTCGCCATCGCCCCCTGTGCCATCTGGAAGGCGCTTACTGCCTCGTCCATGCGGGGCTTCTGCCGCAATGGACGACCGCGCGCGCGCGCGAACTCGCCTCCGAGGTCGAGGCGGCGCTGACGTGCCCTCGCTGGCGCGAGTTCATGGAAGGTCACATCTGGGGCAATCTGCCCAATGTCTGGAGCGACTCGCTCGAAGGCTGGCCTCGCCTGCGCACGATCGTCAACGTCATGGCGCGTATGCGTTATTGTTCGCCCGAAGGCGTGATGGACTTCAGCGCGAAAGGCGAGCTTTCGCAGGCGCCCGACGGATTTTTCCCGTGGTTCGAACTGCCGGGGCGGAGCGATGCCGACGCGACGCTCATCGTCGGGCACTGGTCGGCGCTCGGATTGAAGATCACCCCGAAGCTCCTCGCGATCGACACAGGCTGCCTGTGGGGCGGCGAACTGACGGCGATTCGACTTGAAGATCGCGCACTATTTCAGGTCAAGGCTTCCAAGGAAGAAACGCGGGCGCTTGAGCTTGAATAATAGAGAGGACAGAAGACAGAAGACAGAATGGTATTCAGTAGTCTGTAATCAGAGGGAGGAAGTCCTGCGACATCTGACGACTGACAACTGGTCACAAAGCGAGCGCTCAGTCCTCTATCTTATATCTTCTGTCCTCTGCAATCAGAAGACTGAGGACTGAAGACAGAACGGCCTTCGGCCTCTGTAGTCAGTAGCCTGTAATCTGAAGAGAGCAAGCCACGCGATATCTGACGACTGACAACTGGTTACAAAGCAAGCGCAGCTTGCGCTCAGTCTTCAGTCCTCTGTCCTCTGTCTTCAGCACCCCACGGCGCTTCGCCGAAGGTCGCGGCGTAGCGTTGCGCGATCTCGTCGCGGCGCACACGGTGGCTCTGCCCGCCGCGATGCGCGATCTTGATCGCGCCCATGACCGACGCGAGTCTTGCGCTTTTTTCGGCGTCCCAGCCGCTCGCGATTCCGTAAAGAAGACCGGCACGGTAGGCGTCGCCGCACCCGGTCGGGTCGACGACGGCGTCGGGGGTCACGCAGGGAATATCGCAGATGACACCGCTGGAATAAACGACCGACCCCTCGCTGCCGAGCGTGATGAACAGGGCTTCGAGCCGGTCGCTCAAAGCTTCGGTCGTCAGTCCCGTCCGGTCGCAGGCGAGCCGGACCTCGTAATCGTTGAAGCACGCGTAGTCGGCGAGGTCCAGAAAGTGCAGGATGTCGTCGCCGGAAAACATCGGGAGCCCCTGCCCCGGGTCGAAGACGAACGGAATTCCGAGGGAATTCATTTCGCGCGCGTGCTCGATCATTCCGTCGCGCCCGTCGGGAGCGACGATGCCGAGCGTAACGCCCTTCGCGTCGGACACGCGGTTCAAGTGCGAAAAGTTCATCGCGCCGGGGTGGAAGGCCGTGATCTGGTTGTCGTCCATATCGGTCGTGATGAAGGCTTGCGCAGTCAGTTGGTCGTCGAGCGTGAGGACGTGCGTTCGGTCGAGGCCGGTTGCGTCGAGGTAGCGCAGGTAATCGCCGCCGTCGCTGCCGACTGCGGCCATGATCGTCGGTTCTCCGCCGATGAGCTTCAAGTTGTACGCGATGTTGCCGGCGCAGCCGCCGTATCCGCGCCGCATTTCGGGAACCAGAAAAGACACGTTCAGGATATGAATCTGCTCCGGCAGGATGTGATTCCGGAAGCGATCCTGAAAGATCATGATGTTATCGTAGGCGAGCGAACCGCAGATCAGCGTGGTCATTTTCCGGTGTCCGGGGAGGAGTCTGGCGGCATTATAGTGCAGACGCGGTCGGCTGGAACGGCTTTTGCCGCGTCGCGCGGTGCGCCACGCGCGTCGAGCAGGGGCGAACTGGAAAAGGAATAAATCAGGGGTAGGCGACGTAAAGCCTGTAGCCGACGGCTTTTATGTCGCGCGCCTCGACCCAGAGCCGGATGCTTATGTCGGAATTCGCGGCGAAAGCCTGGTGCGGTGAAATCTTCAGCGGAAGATATTCGCTCGGGTCGAAAACGCGCCGGACGACGACCTTGTCGTGCGCGTCGGTCAGCAGAAATTCAAGCGCGGGGTAGGCTTGCCCGTAATTGGCCCGGTTGCGCAGGAGCGCGTTCAACACCAGGAGGTCGCGTTCGGGGTCGCTCTGAAGGTCGGAGGCTTCGAGGTTGATCATCTCGATATGGCGCGGCAGCGGGACGCGCGCGCCGAACGCGCGGCTCACGAGTTCGAGCGGCGGCTTCAAAAGCGGCGCAGCCAACGCGATCTCGCCGCGAAAACGGCCGAGCACCTGGAAAAGCAGCACGACGCCGAGAAGGATGGCCGCAACTTTGAAGCGGCGTTCCATTCCGTCCGAATGCCCAAAGGAGCCGGAAAGGAAGGATTCCGCCCATTTGACGTCGGCGAGTATTCCGGCGATTTCGCGCGGCGGGGCGATTTCACCGGCGTGGTCGGTGTCGCGTGCTTTTCGCGCGGGTCGCGCCAGGGTCGGCGCGTCCGGCGCGTCCGCCTCCTCGCGCGCAAGCGGCGGCTCCGGCTCCGATGCCGGCTCGGATTCAGGTTCCGCTTCCACAGCGAAGTCCGTCAAATCGGGCGCTCCGACGGTTTTGGCCTGAATTTCCATATCGGGTGCGCGCGTCGGGAGAGGCGGCCAAAGTTCTTCGGGGCCGGCGGTTTCCGGGGTTTCTTCGGGTTCGGGAATTTTCAGGATTTCCGGCGCTTCCAGAAGTTCCAGGCGGCCCTCGGCCTCGTCGGGAATGTTTGGAAGATCGGGAATGTCGAGAACGGCGGGGTCGTCGGAATCGTCAGGAACGGCGAGGGCATCGAGGGGAACGAGTTCGTCGAGTCCTTCGAGCGGCGAAAAGTCGAGCGGAGCACCCAATGCGGTTTCTAAAAGCGGCTCGACCGGCGTTTTCCCCGGCGCCCCGGTTTCGGGCGCTTTCAATGCGTCGGGGCGACCGTCTTCCGGCAGCGGGAATTCCTGCAGGCTTTCGAGACCTTCCAGCTCTTTCGGGTCGAGCAGGACGGGAAAACCAGCCGCACCTTCGTCGAGCAGGTTGCCGAGCGCGTTGAAGATCTCTTGGCATTGCCCGCACCGAACCTTGCCGCCGCGCGCCGACAAATGTTCCCGCGTCACGCGAAAAACGGTCCAGCAGTTCGGGCAACGCGCCTTCATGACCCGGCCTTCATTCCGGCGAGGCAGACCCAGCCTTCGCATGCGCCCGCTTTCGTCAGCGACACGCCGTTCGGGGTGTACGACGAAACCATGTCGTCGATCTGCGTTTCCAGGATGCCCGATAGAAGCAGGCGTCCGCCGGGACGGACGCGCGCGCAAATCTCCGGCGCGAGCGCTTTCAGCGTATTGGCAAGGATATTGGCAAGCACGATGTCGAAGCGGCGCTCGATTTTCACCGACGAATCCGTAAAGCGCACGTCGACGCGATTGCGTTCGGCGTTGTATCGCGCCGCCGCGACGGCCTGCGGGTCGATATCGATGCCGAGCAGCGTACTCGCGCCGAGTTTCGCCGCGGCGATCGCCAGAATACCCGAACCGCAGCCGTAATCGAGAACCGAATCGCCCGGTTCGACGTGCCGTTCGATCCATTCGAGGCACAGGCGCGTCGTCGGGTGCGACCCGGTGCCGAAAGCCATTCCGGGGTCGAGCCGCAGAACGAGCGCGCCGGGGTCGGGCGCTTCGTGCCACGACGGGACGACCCAGAGGCGGTCCGAGATGCGTATCGGGTCGAATTGCGATTGCGTCAGCTGCACCCAATCCTGCTCGGAGACTTCATCCTCGATGAGGGCGGGCTTTCCCTCGATTCCGGCGCGCGCCGCGCATTCGGCGGCAAGGCTCGCAAGGTCTACCCCCGGTTCGAACAGCGCGGTCACGCGCGAATTCTCCCAAGCGAGGACGGCGGACGCGCCGGGTTCATCGAATTGCGGCGTCTCCTTTTCGGTTCCCGCGTCGTCGTCGTCGATTTCCACCGAGAGCGCGCCCGCTTCGAGCAGGGCGTCCGCCAAGGCTTCCGCGTGCGCGGAGTCGGTTGTGAGGGTCAGGGAGTGCCAGGCCACGGGCGATTTTAGAGAAATGGGATGATTTCGACCTTTGTCAGGACGAGAGTGTACGTCAAAACCCGGAGGCGCGGAAACGCTTCCGACGAAGCGGGCGCCTGATCAGTGTGCTTCGGAAGCTTCGGCGGCGGCGACGGCGGCCAGACTCAGAAAATATTCGAGCGCCAAAAGGTAGCCCTGACTGCCGAGACCGCTGATGACACCGACGGCGAGGTCGGAAAAATACGAACGCCGCCGGAAAGCCTCGCGGGAATGGATATTCGACAGGTGAACCTCGATGAAGGGAATCTCCGTCGCCGCGAGCGCGTCGCGCAACGCCACGCTCGTATGCGTGAAACCCGCGGGGTTGATGATGATGTAGCCCACGCCCTGCTCGCGCGCCGTATGGACGCGCTCGATCAGCGCGCCCTCGTGATTGCTTTGGAAGGCTTCGAGCGCGGCGCCCGCCAGATTCGCGCGATGCGCGAGCGCCAGATTGATTTCGGCGAGCGTCGTCCTGCCGTAGTATTCGGGTTCGCGCGCGCCCAGGAGGTTCAAATTGGGTCCGTGCAGGACGAGCAGACGCGCGAGCGCCGGACGCGGATTTTCAGTCGAGGCGGATTTTTTCATGGAAGAGAGTTTGCCGCATTCGACGCACTTTTGTCCAGTGTCGACAAAGTCACACGTCGACGAAATCACACGTGCCGCAAAAGCCGAATTACGGCACAATTCATGTTTTCCCCGTTAAAATAACAATATGAGTAGCATAAACCTCACCGACCACTTCCTGATCGCGATGCCCGCGATGGAAGACCTCTTTTTCGCCCGGTCGCTCATCTACGTCGCCGAGCACAACGACCAGGGCGCGCTCGGCGTCATCGTCAACCGACCGACCGACATGAATCTGGCTTCGCTTCTGGAAAAGATCAACGCCGGAATCGAAACTTCGGAGACCGTCGACCTGTCGTCGTGTCCCGTTCTTTTCGGCGGGCCTGTTCAAACCGACCGCGGCTTCGTTCTCCACCGTCCGCTCGGCCGCTGGCAGGCGACGCTCATCGTGAACGACGACGTCGGACTTACGAGTTCGCGTGACGTGCTCCAGGCCTTCGCGCGCGACGGCACGCCGCACGAAATGATGCTCACGCTCGGCTACTCCGGCTGGGGAGCCGGCCAGCTCGAACACGAACTCTCGCAGAACGCGTGGCTCACGGTTCCGGCGGATCAACACATTCTCTTCGAAATGCCTTTTGAAGAAAGGCTGCCGTCCGCGATGGAGAGGCTCGGAATCGATTTCGCAAACTTTTCCGGAAAAGCCGGGCATGCCTGATTCGGAAAGTCCGCCGCGCGGGACGGTGCTTGCTTTCGATTTCGGCGAAAAACGGATCGGCGTCGCCGTCGGCGAAACCGCGCTCGGGCAGGCGCACCCCCTGACGACGATCAGAAGCCATATTCAGGGCGGGCCGTTCGCGGCGATCGCTGCGTTGATCCGCGAATGGAAGCCGGTCGCGCTCGTCGTCGGCCGACCCGTTTCGCTCGACGGCGCGCCGCACGCGATGACGGCGCGCTGTGCGCGTTTTGCCGCCGACCTGCGCCGCCGCTTTGCGCTCCCGGTCGACTTTGCCGAGGAGCGCCTAAGCTCGGTCGAGGCCGAAGACCGCCTGCGCGCCGGCGGTCATTCGGCAAAAAGCGCGAAAGAATACGTCGACGCGCTCGCCGCGCAGGTCATCCTTGAATACTATTTCGAAAGCCGTGCCGCTTTGCGCGCTCCGGAACCCGAATATGCCCATTGAACGCTTCCCCGACGCCGAGGTGCAATGCGCCGAACTCGCCGAACTCATTCGTCCGCGCCTCACTCCCGGAACGATGCTCGTCGGCATCCATTCGGGCGGCGCGTGGATCGCCCGACGCCTGAGCGAGCTTCTCGACCTGCCGGGTGAAATCGGGCTGATCGACGTTTCCTTCTACCGCGACGACTACGGCGAAAAGGGGCTGCATCCGCAGGTCAAGCCCACGTCGATTCCCTTCGACGTCGAAAACCGTCCGCTGATTCTCGTCGACGATGTTCTCTATACGGGGCGCACGACGCGCGCGGCGATCAACGAGCTTTTCGACTACGGTCGTCCGGCGAGCGTCCGGCTCGCCGTCCTCGCGGACCGCGGCGGACGCGAACTCCCGATCACCGCCGAATTCTGTACCTGGCAGGTCGAACTCGACCCCAGGGAAGAACTGATTCTCGAACCCGACGACCACGGCAAACTGCGCTGGCGGCTCGAAAAACATGCGTAATCCGCCGCTCTCCAATCCTCAGATCGGCGCCGACGGCGCTCTGACGCACCTTTTGTCGACGGAAGGATTGCCGCGCGAAATCCTGCTGAACATCCTCGATACCGCGTCGAGCTTCCTTGAAGTGTCCGACCGCGACGTCAAAAAAGTCCCCTTGCTGCGCGGAAAGAGCGTCTTCAACTTGTTCTTCGAAAATTCGACGCGGACGCGGACGACGTTCGAGATCGCCGCGAAACGCCTTTCCGCCGACGTCATCAATCTCGACGTCGCGCGCTCTTCGACGTCGAAGGGCGAAACCCTGCTCGACACGATCGACAACCTCGTTTCGATGCACGCCGACATGTTCGTCGTCCGTCACATTTCGTCCGGCGCGCCGCATTTGATCGCCGAGCACCTGAACCGGCTCGGCCGCTCCGACATCCACGTGATCAACGCGGGCGACGGTCGCCATGCGCATCCGACGCAGGGTCTGCTCGACGTATTTACGGTGCGCCATTACAAAAAGGACTTTTCCGGTCTGAAAGTCGCCATCGTCGGCGACATCCTGCATTCGCGCGTCGCGCGTTCCAATATCCACGCGCTGAACACGCTCGGCGTCGCGGAAATCCGCGTGATCGGCCCGCAGACCCTGCTCCCCGCCGCGATGGAAACGATGGGCGTTAGCGTTTGCCCCGATTTGCGCGCAGGTGTTAGCGACTGCGACGTGATCATCATGCTCCGTTTGCAAAACGAACGCATGAACGGCGCTTTTCTGCCTTCGGCGCGGGAATATTTCAAGTGTTACGGCCTGACGCCCGAAGTCCTCGCTTACGCCCGTCCCGACGCGATCGTGATGCACCCGGGGCCGATGAACCGGGGCACCGAAATCGATTCCGAGGTCGCCGACGGTCCGCAGTCCGTCATCCTGAAACAGGTCACTTTCGGCATCGCGGTCCGCATGGCCGTCATGAGCCTCCTGGCCGGGAATTGAAAACATGCTTAATGCCGCCGAAACCGCCGTTCTGATCAAAAATGGCCGCGTCGTCGACCCGAAAAACCGCATCGACCGCCTCGCCGACGTTTTCATCGACGGCGGTCGGATCGCCGCCGTCGGCTCATCGCCTCCAGACTTCGTCCCGAACCGCGTCATCGACGCGCGCGGCTGGGTCGTCTGTCCCGGACTCGTCGACCTCTCGGCGCGCCTCGGCGCGCTCGAACCCGAGCTTTCGGCAGCCGTCGGCGGCGGGATCACCGTGACCGTCTGCCCGCCCGATACGCAGCCGCCGCTCGACGAACCCGGCCTCGTCGAACGGCTCGTCCGCCGCAGCGCGGCGCTCGGGCTTGCGCGCGTTGTCCCGGTCGGCGCGTTGACGCAGCAACTCGCCGGAGAGCGGCTCGCGGAAATGTTCAGTCTGCACGAAGCCGGCTGCGCCGCCTTTTCGCAGGTGCAGTACCCCATTTTCGACAC
The DNA here is from genome assembly GCA_031264825.1 of Accumulibacter sp. Lineage (GTDB taxonomy): Bacteria > Pseudomonadota > Gammaproteobacteria > Burkholderiales > Rhodocyclaceae > Propionivibrio. The sequence continues at coordinate 18,931 of JAISDL010000035.1, forward strand.
GCAGGTTCTGTTTCGCGCGATGCAGTACGCCGCGACCTTCGGATTCGCCGTCCATCTGCAAGCGCAAGACCCCTACCTCTCGCGCGACGGCGTCGCGCACGACGGAGAATTCGCCAGCCGGCGCGGTTTGCCCGGGATCCCGGTCTGCGCCGAAACCGTCGCGATCGCAACGGCGCTCGTCCTCGCCGAAACGACGGGCGCCAAGCTGCACTTCGGCCGTCTTTCATCGGCTGCGGGCGTCGCGCTCGTCCGCAAGGCCAAAAGCGCCGGACTGAACGTCAGTTGCGACGTCGCGATCCACCACCTTCATCTTTCGGAAGACGACATCGGGTACTTCGACAGCCACGCGCGCTTCGTTCCGCCGCTCAGGTCCGCCGAAGACCGGAGCGCCCTGCGCTGCGCGGTCGCCGACGGAACGGCCGCCCTGTGTTCCGACCACACGCCGCTCGACGAAGACGCCAAACTGCTTCCCTTCCCCGACGCCTCGCCCGGCGCGAGCGCGCTGGAACTCTTTCTGCCGCTGACGCTGAAATGGGCCGAGGAGTCGGCACTTCCGCTGGAAACGGCGCTCGCCCGCGTCACGTGCGACCCCGCGCGCATCCTCGGAATCGACGCCGGGGAACTGACGGTCGGGCGCGCGGCCGACCTCTGTATTTTCGACCCGGCCGAGACCTGGCGCGTCTCGGCGGAAACGCTGCGCAGCGACGGCAAAAACACGCCCTTCCTCGGCGTCGAACTGACGGGCCGCGTCAAGGCGACGCTGATCGAAGGCCGCGTCGTTTTCGGTGGCGATTCGGCCTTCGACCCGAACGCCCTATAGCGCGGCGCCCGGAGCGGGCGCATTGCCGCCCACTCCGTTCGTTTCGCCGCCGCTTGGGGCGTTCTGCGTCGGCGCCGCCAAAGCGTCTCCCGCGCGCTCCGCGACCCACTCGACGAGCGCGTCTATCACCGGCCCTCCCGCGCCCGACCGTGGGTCGTTGATGATGCAGACGAGCACCCAGCGCTTGCCGCGCGCATCCAGAACGTAACCGGCGACGCTACGCACGCCTTCGAGCGAACCCGTCTTCAGGTGCGCGCGCCCGTAGGCGGGCGAATCGCGAAGTCGCCTGCGTAGCGTCCCGTCGACGCCCGCGACGGGCAGCGACGAAACGAGTTCCGGCATCACGGGGCTTTTCCAGACGTCGAGCAGAAGCCGCCGCAATTCGTCGGCGGAGACCCTCTCGTTGCGCGAAAGCCCCGACCCGTTTTCGATGACGAGCGTGGGCATCTCGATTTTTTTCCGTCCCAGCCATTCGCGCACGCGCTGCACGGCACCCGAAGTCGTCGCGGGCCTCGGCGAGAGCGTCAGAAAAACCTGACGCGCCATCACGTTATTGCTGTATTTGTTGAGGTCGTTGAGGACGTCGGAAAGCGGCGGAGACAGGTGAACGGCGATTTGCTTCGCGTCGGCGGGCGGCGTGCCCACGCGCATCGCGCCCCGCCATTTTCCGCCGAGTTCCTGCCACAGGGCGCGAAAGAGACGCATGAACTGCTCGTTCGCCTGCCACGGGGCGAGGAAGAGGAGCTTGTCGCCGCAACTCGCCGGATAGTTCCCGTCGAGTGTGACTTGGCTTCCCTTGGCGCTGACCTTGAACTTCTCGCGCCAGTCGCCGCAAACGCCCCGGACGGCTTTCAGCCGGTTGTCGATCGCAAGGTCGTGGTAAGGCGTTTCGACGAAAACCCGGACGCCCTCTTCTTCCTCGTCGTAATGCAGCGTGAGCGTCAGGCTCTGGAAATTGACGAGCAAGGCGTTCGGCCCGACGTTGTAGGTTCGTAGCGGCTTGTGGTCGAACGAAGCCGGATTATGCGGCGCTGTCGCGTACGCGCCGCGGTCGAGGACGATATTGCCGCGGATTTCTTTCAGCCCGCGCGAGCGGAGCTGGCGAAGCAGGAGCCAGAACTGTTCGAGCGCGAGTCTGGGGTCGCCGCTCCCGCGAAAGTAAAGGTTTCCGGAAAGGACGCCGTCGACGATGGGCGCGTCGGAAAGCACCGTGGTCTTCCACACGAAGGCGGGGCCGAGCAGGTCGAGCGCCGCGTAGGAAGTCACGAGCTTCATCACCGACGCCGGATTCATCGCGCGGGAGGCGTTGTGAAATATCACCGGTACCGCGTCGTCGACTCCCTGGACGACGATGGAAACGTTGTCGGCGGAAATCCCCGCCGCGTTCAGCGCGGCGCCGACCGCGACGGGCGGCGACGTGTCGGCGCGCGAGACCGGGGAAAGCGTCCAAAGAAAAACGGCGAGTCCGACGAGGCGCAGAACGCCCGATACTTTCAATAAAATGATATTGTCACGTTTCATGGAATAATTGGGCTTGCCGCCGGGAAATCCCGTCTTTTCGGAAAATCTTTCAAAGAATTCGGCGGTCAAACGCGGTTGTAAGTTAAAGTGGAAATATAATACCCCGGAAGCTCCACTGAAAACTCCCTGGAGGGGGAAATGACCGATCGCGGAATAAGGCTCAAAACGAAAATCACTTTGCTGATGCTGGTCGTTTCGGCGGTGCTGGCGGCCTTGGTTTTTTTTCTGGCCACCGGGTTCAGCCAGCACCGGATCGACGAGCGCAGGGAAATCGCAAGCGCGGCCATCGAGAGTATCTATTCCACGATGATGACCTATCAGGCGCGCGTGAACGCGTCCGAACTGACGCTCGATCAGGCACAGAAAGCCGTCGTCGAATTGCTCCAGGAATTTCGCTACGCGAGCGGCGGCACTTTCCAGTCCGCGTATGCGCTGACGCTCGACGGCGTCGGTGTCTATTACTCGTCGGGCGACTATGCAGGGCAGGATGTACTGGGCAAATTCAAGGACGCGCAGGGAAATTCGCTTCCCGCCGCCTTTATCGGCGCGGCGCGGGACAATCCGGCCGGCGCCTACGTGGACAATGAGATCTCGCCTTCGGGCGGTGCGCGCACCGTCGAGCAGACCAACTACGTCAGGCTTTTCAGACCGTGGTCCTGGGTGATCGGGACGCGTGTGCATGCCGAGGACGTCGACGTGGACTTCCGCGTTCATCTGACCTACGGCTTGAGCGCGGTCGCCGTCTTCGGCGTTCTGTTGCTGCTTTTCGGTTTCGCCCTGTCGAACAGCGTGACCCGCCAGATCGGCAGCGACCCTACCGAAGCGATCGACCAGCTCTCGCGCATCGCGTCGGGCGACCTGACGGGCGAAATTCCCGCGGAATCGAAAGGGAGCCTGCTCGCGCTGGCGAGCGAGATGGTCCTCTCGCAAAGGAAGCTCCTGGAACACCTCGGTCGAAGCGCGACGATGCTGACGCAGGCCGCCGCTTACATCAACACGGTTTCGCGCGAGATCACCGTCGTCAACGAGCGCCAGTCGAACGTCACCTCGACGACGTCGGCGACGGTCGACAAGATGATGGGCAACATCAACCATCTTTCCGACAACATCCGCGACATTCAGAAAAACACGCTGGCGTCGATCAAGCTCACCGACGACAATTCCGGGCAGATCCAGGCCGCGAACCGCGAAATCGACGAAATCACGTCGAGCGTCCAGAAGGTCTCGGCGCGCATTCGCAATCTGGGCGACTCGGCGGCGCAGATCGCGCGTCTCGTCGACGTCATCAAGGACATCGCGGGGCAGACGAGTCTGCTCGCGCTGAACGCGTCGATCGAAGCCGCGCGCGCCGGCGAACAGGGCCGGGGTTTCGCCGTCGTCGCCGGCGAAGTCAGGAAGCTGGCGGACCGCGCGTCTCAGACTTCGGACGAAATCGATAAAATGATCGGCTCGATCCGGACGAATTCCGGCCAGGTCGTCGAAATCATCGACGGGACGCTACCGCAGCTTTTGACGGGAACGCAGGTCGCGCGGATCGCGTTTGAAACGCTGAACCGGGTCAGGGAAAACGCGCAGACGACGCTCGAACGCATGCTCGGCATCGCCGACTCGACGCGCGAGCAGAACCTTGCGAGCGACAGCGCGAGCCACATGCTCGGCGAGATCAACATGCTCGTCAGTCAAGCGGGTTCCGTGATCAAGTCGGCGGAAGAAACGGCGGCGGAATTCGAAAGAGCCTCGGTCGACGTAAACGCCTTGCTCGGGCGCTTCCGACTCTGACTTCTGATTCCTCATCCGGATCCGCCTCTCCGACTTACGCGGCTCGTCTTCTCGGGTACGAACGGTCAGAAAGCGGAATCAGGAAGCGATGAACCCGAATTTCCGCAAAGCGTCCCCGATGCGATCGGCCATCTGCCGATACCCCTGCGCGTTCGGATGGATCTGGTCGGAGCGTAGCTCCTTGTCGGAGAGCACGTCCGAAAAAACGCTGTCGATCAGCCAGAGGTTCGATTCCTTGGCAAGCTCGGCGTAGATCGGCGAGTCCGACAAGCGCTGGACCAGCGCGTTGAGCAGGGACAATTCGGGGACGGCGACGAGGACGACCGGCGTTTCGGCGTTATGTCGCCGGATCCGCAAAACGATCTGGCGCAGATTCTCCTTGACGGTTTTCGGCGGACGCCGGTTCAGAAAATCGTTGCCGCCGATCTCGATGATGACCAGTTCCGGCTCGTGCTGATCCATCAGCGCGGCGATACGCTGGAGTCCCGTTTCGGTCGTGTCGCCCGAAATGCCGGCGTTGACGATGTCCCACCGGGTACGCCGCGCAAGCAGGCTCGGCCAGTCCTCGCCGCGCGCCGCGCCCACGCCGTAAGTGACGCTGTCGCCGAAGGCAAGCACGGTCGCCCCCTGCGAAAGCGGCGCGTGCGGCTTCTTGCGACCGCAGGCGCCCATCAGGGCGGCGAGTAATATGAATTGGATGAAATTCCGACGTTGCATAGGGCGGGGTACTCAAAAAGACGATCTTGTTATTTTGAAAGGCGCCGTGAGTAGCGTATCGCGGCGCGAACGATTTACCGGTGAGAATACACAGCTTTGGGGGTCTGTGCAATCGTCGCGCGCGGTCGGCTGGAAATGGAGCTACTCCGCTCTCGGCGTGATTCGACGCGCCGCGCGCTGGGCACGCTCGCGCGCCTCTTCGACGTTTGCGCCCGTCGAGACGACGACGCCCATCCGGCGCTTCACAAAGCTTTCGGGCTTGCCGAAAAGGCGCAGGTCGGTTCCGGGAACGGCGAGCGCTTCGGCCGCGCCCTCGAAGACGATCCCTTTTGCCTTGATACCTCCGTAGATGACCGCCGAAGCGCCCGGCGTCCGCAGCGAAACGTCGACGGGCAGCCCCAGAATCGCGCGCGCGTGAAGCTCGAATTCCGAAAGCCGCTGCGACGCGAGCGTCACGAGCCCGGTGTCGTGCGGTCGGGGACTGACTTCCGAAAACCAGACCCGGTCGCCCTTCACAAAAAGTTCGACGCCGAAAATGCCGCGACCGCCGAGGTTTCCGGTAATCGTCCGCGCGATCGACCGCGCCTTGGCGAGCGCGGCTTCGCTCATCTTCTGCGGCTGCCACGATTCGACGTAATCGCCGTTGATTTGCACGTGGCCGACCGGTTCGCAGAAAAAAGTCTCGATTTCGCCGCTCACGCCGACCGCGCGCACCGTCAACAAAGTGATCTCGTAATCGAAATCGACGAACCCCTCGACGATGACGCGGTTTTTGTTGACGCGCCCGCCCTCGATCGCGTAATCCCACGCGCGCGCGACGTCTTCCGGTCCGCGCAATACCGACTGACCCTTCCCGGACGACGACATCGTCGGCTTGACGAGGCAGGGGTAGCCGATTCCGCCGTCGATCGCGGCGCGCACTTCTTCGAGCGAAGCCGCAAAAGCGTAGGGCGAAGTCGGCAGACCGAGTTCCTCCGAAGCCAGACGGCGAATGCTTTCACGGTTCATCGTCAAGCGCGTCGCGCGCGCGGTCGGAATGACTTCGGAAATCCCTTCGTCCTCGATTTCCTGCAAAACCTCGGTTGCGATCGCCTCTATTTCGGGAACGACGAGGCGCGGCCTCTCCTTTTCGATCAGCGCGCGCAACGCGGGACCGTCGGTCATCGTGACGACGTGCGCGCGGTGCGCCGTCTGCATTCCGGGAGCATTCGCGTAACGGTCGACAGCGATCGTTTCGACGCCGAGGCGTTGCAGCGCGATAACCACTTCCTTGCCGAGTTCGCCCGCGCCGAGGAGCATCACACGCACCGCGGACGGGGTAAGCGGCGTTCCAAGGGCGGCGGCGGGCAGGCGGGCGGGGCGATTCGTTCGGTCGGGCACGGCGTTCATCGAAAACTTTCCTCAGGTTGGAAACCTCCTCTTGCTTCTCTGCGCCCTGACCGTGAAGTGGGACATCCCATTCAGGGTTGGGGACGCGGGGCGTGGATTGCAAGAACTCAGGGAGGCGGACTCCCGGAATTTTACCAGCGACCCCGCTCCAAAAGCATGCGCGCGCGTCGGCGAGCCGCCGAAAAAACGCGGGGAATACGCCGGGAACACGCGCAAAACGCGCGCGTTCCGCGTTTGTGCGGACAAGCCTTTTACGAAGCTCCCCGCTTGCCGATATAATCCCATCCGTGCAACTCAAATCCTCCTCCGGAACTTCCACGCTTCTTTCCGTCTGGCAGCGTCTTGCCGGACGCACGCCGCCTTTGTCCGACCGACTCTGCGGCATTCCGGTGATGGCGACCCACGTCAGGACGCTTCGCGGTCCGGCTGAATTCGCAAAAACCCTGATCGAGCGCATTTTGGGCGCACAGCGCCGCATCTTCGTCTCGGCGCTCTACCTGGAGAACGACGAGGCGGGCAGAGAAGTGCTCGACGCGATTTACGCGGCCCGCGACGCGCGCCCGGAGATCGAAATCGCCGTCTTCGTCGACTGGCACCGCGCGCAGCGCGGCCTGATCGGCAAAGCGCCCTCGCAAGGAAACGCCGCGCTGTACAAAGCCCGTGCGCTCGAACGCGGACCGGGCGTCCCGATATACGGCGTGCCCGTCCAGAAAAGCGAACTGATGGGCATTTTGCACCTCAAGGGAATCGTCATAGACGACGACGTCTTCTACAGCGGCGCCAGCCTCAACAACGTTTATCTGCACTGGAAAGAAAACTACCGGCTCGACCGCTACCACCTGATCCGCAGTCCGGCGCTCGCCGACGCGATGGCGGGCCTGATGAACGGCGTCCTGCGCGCCAATTCGGCCGTACATCCGCTCGACACGCCGAAAACGCCCGTCACGGTCGAGATTCGCCGAAAGATCGTCCGTTTCCGCCGCCTTCTCGGAGCGGCGCGCTACGCCTTTGAGAAAGCGGGTTTACGGCCCGGACACGTCTACATCACCCCCCTGCTCGGCATCGGTATCCGCCGCAACGAACTCAACGCGACGATCCTCAACCTGATCCGCCAGGTGGAACGGCATCTGGTCCTTTTCACCCCCTACTTCAACCTGCCGGGGCCGATACGCCGAGCGATCTCCCGAAAAATTCAGGACGGTTGCCGCGTCACGATCGTTCTCGGCGACAAGACCGCCAACGACTTCTACATTCCCCCGGACCAGCCCTTCAAGGCAATCGGCGCGATCCCCTACCTTTACGAAGCCAACCTGCGCCGCTTTTGCAAAACCTACCAGAAGGTCATGGACTCCGGGCAGTTGAACATCCACGTCTGGCGGCACGGCGAAAACACGTTCCACGTCAAGGGAATGCTCGTCGACGAAAACTTCATGCTGCTCACAGGGCACAACCTCAACCCCCGCGCGTGGCGGCTCGACCTGGAAAACGCCCTCCTGATCCACGACCCGCAGCAACTGCTCACCGCGCAGAACCGGGCCGAACTCAAGCAAATCACGACGCACGCGAAACGCATCGAGCATTACGAAGAAATCGAGACGACCGACGCTTACCCGCCGCCGGTCCAGCGCCTGATCCGTCGCCTCGCGCGCGTTCGGATCGACCGGTTGTTGAACCAGATACTCTGAACGTCAGGTATCAGGAATCAGATCAGTGACCGGCGGCTTCGCCGCCGGAGAAAGAGCTTTGAAACACCGATCGGTTTTCATCTGATCCCTGATCTCTGGCGGCACGCTAAAACCCGAAGCGCTTTCCGACGCCGGCGAGCGTCAGCACGCCGAGCACCGCGAAAATCCCGGCGGCGACGGCATGAACGACGCGCGTCGGAATCCGGTGCGCGAGCCGGTCGCCGAGAAGTACCGCGGGTACGTTGGCGATCATCATCCCCAGCGTCGTCCCTGCGACGACCGCCACGAGCGCGTGATACTGCGCCGCGAGCGCGACGGTGGCGATCTGCGTCTTGTCACCGATCTCGGCGATGAAGAACGCGACCAGCGTCGTGGTGAAAACGCCGTACCCGGCGATCTTCGCCTCGCCCTCGTCGAATTTATCGGGGACCAGCGTCCAGGCGGCCATGCCGATGAAAGAGACGCCGAGCACCCAGCGCATCGTTTCCGGCGGCGCGACCGAAGTGATCCACGCACCGACCGCCCCGGCGAACGCGTGATTCGCCAGCGTCGCGACGAGGATGCCGAGGATGATCGGTACGGGTTTTCGAAATTTTGCGGCGAGGATAAACGCGAGGAGTTGGGTTTTGTCGCCGATTTCGGCGAGCGTCACGATCCCTGCGGAGATCAAAAAAGCTTCCATATCATTCCCTGTGCCGGACAAAGACGAATGACCTCGCATCCCCTCCGGCGAAAGGGATGCGAGGTCAAAGGTCTTGCCAGGCACGGGAACCGCCTGCGCCATGACCCACGGGCCAAGTATGTTGACGCAAGCCTTCTCTTTGCGAGGAGCGGCTACTCCCCAGTGACGGGCGCGAATTATACCGAAGCGCGGATTTTTTGCAATGGCTTCAGTAGGCTTTCGGTGGGCAGTGTCGTCGCTCGTCTTTTTTCCGCGCCGCCGATACGATAGAATCGTGTGAACCGACCCATTTACGCTGTTTGGATAAACATGACTGCCCGTCTGCGCGAGATACCTTACAACTACACGTCTTTTGCGGACGGCGAGATCGTCGTCCGCCTGCTCGGCGAAGAAAATTGGGCGATTCTCAACGAACTTCGAAGTCAGCGCGTCACCGGTTTGTCCGCGCGGATGCTTTTTGAGGTTCTCGGCGACATTTGGGTGATCCAGCGCAACCCCTACCTCGAAGACGACCTCTTGAACAATCGCAATCGCCGCGAAGCGCTGATCGGCGCGCTGCGGCACCGGCTCCGCGAGATCGACAAGCGCCGTCAGGGGAACGCGAAGGTATTCCAGCTTTGCAGCGCCGCGCAGAGCGCCGTCGATGCCTTCGAGCAGCACTTCGACCGGACGCGCGCGCTGCGCGCGCGCGCGTTGAAGACGCTCTCGCGCCGCACGCGCCGCGACAACATCGCTTTCGACGCGCTGTCGCGCGTCTCTCACGTGACCGACGCGTCGGACTGGCGGATAGAGTATCCGTTCGTCGTGCTCTTCCCGGATACCGAGGAGGAAGCCGCCGGACTCGTGCGCGCGTGCATCGAACTGGGACTGACGATCGTCCCGCGCGGCGGCGGGACGGGGTATACGGGCGGCGCCGTTCCCCTGTCGCCGTTCTCGGCGGTCATCAACACGGAAAAACTGATCGACGCGGGGCCGGTCGAGGAGATTACCTTGCCGGGGAGCGACCGGACGCACGCGACGATCCGCACGGGCGCCGGCGTCGTCACCGAGCGCGTCGCCGAGATCGCCGACGCCGCGGGTTATGTTTTCGCCGTCGATCCGACGTCCGCGAGCGCGTCGTGCGTCGGCGGCAACGTCGCGATGAACGCCGGCGGGAAGAAGGCCGTCCTGTGGGGTACGGCGCTCGATAACCTCGTGTGGTGGAAGATGGTCGACCCTGCCGGACGCATCGTCGAGATCACGCGACTGCGCCATAAACCGGGAAAAATCCACGAAGAGCGCGTCACGGAATTCGAAATCAAGCGCTTTGCGGCGGACGGGAAGACGCTCGACGGAAAAGTCGAGACGCTCAATATCCCCGGCGGCAGTTTCCGCAAGGCCGGACTCGGCAAGGACGTGACCGACAAATTCCTTTCGGGTCTGCCGGGGGTGCAGAAAGAGGGGACCGACGGTTTGATCCTTGCCGCGCGCTGGTTGCTGCACAAGATGCCGCCGCACGTGCGGACGGTCTGCGTGGAGTTTTTCGGTCAGGCGCGCGAGGCCGTCCCAGCGATCGTCGAAATCGCCGATTATTTCAAGCCCGGCGGCGCGGGCCGCGAAGCCGGCGTCGCGCTCGCGGGGCTCGAACACCTCGACGAGCGTTATATCAAGGCGGTCGGCTACGCGACGAAGGCGAAGCGCCGTGAGCGTCCGAAGATGGTCCTGCTCGGCGATCTTGTGGGGGACGACGAACAAGCGGTGGCGGAAGCCGCTTTGGAGATCGTCCGCCTTTGCGCGCGGCGGGGAGCTACGGGCTTTATCGCCTCGGACGCCGACGCGCGGAAGAAGTTCTGGCTGGAGCGCTCGCGGACTGCGGCGATTTCGCGTCATACGAACGCGTTCAAGCTCAACGAGGACGTCGTGATTCCCCTGCCCCGGATGGGCGAATACTGCGACGGGATCGACCGGATCAACATCGAATTGTCGATCCGCAACAAGCTCGAACTCTGCGACCGGCTCGACGCCTTTTTTTCGGGGACGCTGCCGATCGACAGCGGCGACGCCGGACTCGACCCGGAAGTTCTGATCGGCGACGCGCGTTCGGATGCGCGGGAAGCCGTCGCCACTGTCCGCCGACGCTGGTGGTGGATTCTCGACGCGCTCGATATACCGCTCGCGGAGGCGGAGCCGCTCTTCGACGAATACGGCGTTCGCGCGGGGGCGCTGACGAACACGGCGGAGAACCCGACGCTCTTCCATCGCTTGCAGGACCGTTCGGTTCGCGTTTCGTGGAAGGACGAACTCAAGCGCCCGATCGAGGCGATTTTCAGAGGCGCGATGTTCCAGCCCGTCCTCGACGGTGTCAAGGCTGCCCAGAAGGAAAATCTGCGCGGGCGCATCTTCGTCGCGCTCCACATGCACGCCGGCGACGGCAACGTGCACACGAATATTCCGGTCAATTCCGACAATTACCCGATGTTGCAAACGGCTTACGCGACCGTCGCGCGCATCATGGCGCTTGCGCGCTCGCTCGGCGGCGTGATTTCGGGCGAACACGGGATCGGCCTCACGAAGCTCGATTTTCTGACCGAAGACGAGCTTCGCCCCTTCGCCGAATACAAGGCGCGAATCGACCCCGACGGGCATTTCAACAAAGGCAAGCTCCTGCCGGGCGCGAATCTTTCACGCGCCTATACGCCGTCGTTTTCCTTGCTCGGAACCGAATCGCTGATCATGGAGCAGTCCGAGATCGGCAAGATTTCGGCGATGATCAAGGACTGTCTGCGCTGTGGGAAATGCAAACCCGTCTGCTCGACGCACGTCCCGCGCGCCAACCTGCTCTACTCGCCGCGCAACAAGGTTCTCGCGGCCTCGCTCCTGATCGAAGCCTTCCTGTACGAGGAACAGACGCGGCGCGGCGTTTCGCTCGCGCATTTCGACGAGTTCAACGAAGTCGCCGACCACTGCTCGATCTGTCATAAATGCGTCAAGCCGTGTCCGGTCAATATCGACTTCGGCGACGTCACGGTTCGCATGCGGAATTTCCTGCGCGAGCAGGGGAAGAAGAAATTCGTCCCGGCCAAGGTCGCGGCGATCGCCTTTTTGAGCGTGAAGGACGCGACGTATATCCGCGTCATGCGTAAGCTCATGATCGAATGGGGCTACAGGGGCCAGCGCTGGGCGCACCACCTGGCGAAGTCTTTCAGGCTCATCCAGGGGCAGACGCGCCACCCGCCTTCGACGGCCGAGCGCTCGACTTTCAGTTCGCAGATCATTCATTTCGTCAACCGGCCGTTGCCGAGCGTTCCGCGCCATACGTCGCGGGCGCTTCTCGACATCGAGGACGAAAAGATCGTTCCGATCATCCGCGACCCCGAAAAGCTCAACGCGCCCGACCGCGTCAATGAGGCGGTCTTCTATTTCCCCGGCTGCGGTTCGGAACGCCTGTTCTCGCAGGTCGGGCTTGCGACGCAGGCGATTCTTTACGAGATCGGCGTGCAGACGGTTCTGCCGCCGGGTTATCTGTGCTGCGGCTACCCGCAGAACGCCGCCGGCGAGTCCGGGCAGGGCCGAAAGATCACGACCGACAACCGCGTGCTTTTCCACCGGGTGGCGAATACCCTGAACTATCTCGACATCGGAACCGTGATCGTTTCGTGCGGAACGTGCATGGATCAACTGCTCGAATACCGTTTCGACAAGATATTTCCGGGATGCCGCCTTTTGGACATTCACGAATACCTGCTCGAAAAAGGCGTCACGCTCGAAAAAAGCCCCTCGGACAAGACGCGCTATATGTATCATGAGCCTTGCCACGCGCCGATGAAAACGCAACCGGGCTCCAGGGTTGCCGGCGCGCTCCTCGGGCGCGACATCGTTTCGCTCGAACGATGTTGCGGCGAATCCGGAACGCTCGCGGTGACGCGGCCCGATATTTCCACGCAACTGCGCTACCGCAAGCAACGCGAGATCGAAAAAGGCGTCGACGAATGCCGCGCCGGAGGATACACGGGCGATATCCGCCTTTTGACCTCGTGCCCGTCGTGCCTGCAAGGGCTGTCGCGCCAGAACGCGCCGGGACTTCGCGCCGACTACCTCGTCGTCGAAATCGTCCGGCAGCGCCTTGGGAAGAACTGGATGGAGGACTATATCCGTAAAGCCGGTAACGGCGGAATCGAGCGCGTCCTGCTCTGACCCGGATACGCGGTCGAGCATCGGGAAAACGGCTTTTTGGAGACATTTCTCACAAGGGAGAGACACTTGCTGGAAACCGCTTTCTTTTTAGCGTGATAATCTCGAAAATAAGGGGGTAACGCCCCTTCCGCGCCGCGCCGCCCGTTTTATTTCGGGCCGACGATGTGGCACGACCGCGCGGAGTTCTCATGTCGAACCGATCTTGCATCGGTTCCGACGTTTAACGAGGCCTATACACGCAATGAACACGACCGACAACCCCGCTCCCGCCGACGCTTTATACATTTCCGACCTGCGCGAAGGCGAGTACGTGCTTGAGCGCGTGCCGCTCGACGACCCGCGTCGCGCCGAAGTCGAACTCTCGCGCTTTCTGGACGCGCTGTTGAACCCCGTCCTCGACAGCAGAACGATCTATGCGCTGCTCGAACTGGCCGCCGAGGATGTCGCTTTCGTCGCCAAAGAGTTGGCGAAAGAGTATCTCGACCAGCCTCTGCCGCTCGACGAATCGCAGGAGAATACCTTCGTGCGCGTGATCGCGCTTTGGGAGAAAATGGCGCGCCTCTACGATTATTGCATCAGCCCCGCCGAGCGCCAGGATTTTCGGAACAACGTGCAGCGTCACGCCGAGGTGCTGTACCGCTGCATACATTACTTCTGCATTTCTGTGCTCGAATACCAGCGCGCGCGCCAGGAGTATGCGCCCGGTCTGCTCGTCAAACTGCACTCGTATTACGCGAGGGCCGAGAGGGCGGGAATCGACTCCCTCGTGATCGTCGATCCCTTCGAAGCGGAAAAAGAGACGAACTGCGCGGCGGAATATCTCACGGCGTTTTTGTGCGACGCGGCGGACCGCCATCGCCTGACGACGATCGACCAATCGCTCGTCTACCGCTGGGCTTCACTCTGGGCGCCGCTCGTGACCCTGCACAGGATAGACGCGAAGGACGCCTTGCCGCCCTTGGTCCTCGACCTGTCGCAGGATAGGCCGTTGTTCTTTTCAGCGAACCTCGCGTGGAACGAGAATCTGCGCCGAATGGCTACCGACCGATTGCTTCTCCGCATCCAGCGGATCGAACAACGCTTGAAGCAGCAGATTCCGCCCTCGAAACTCGGCCTGGGGATCAACTGCACGGCGGGGCAGTGTCTTTCGCTGCTCAAGCATTTGTCCGCGCCTTGGTCTCAGACGAAGGCGAGCCGGAAATTCCGGCGCCTTCCCGCGTCGTCGCGTCCGACCGCGCGTTTGTGCACGGGCTTTGAGGAAATCTTCTTTTTCGTTTCGGGAAAACCCTTCAAGCAGAGGGCGGAAGAGCGCAATTATTCGCGCGACAACTTCGAAATGCAGTTCATCTTTCGCCAGGAATCGGCGCTGTCGAATTATCACGTGCAGATCGGCAACGAGGCGCAGAAATTCACCCCGGACGACTGGGGTGTGGCGGATCAATCGCTCAACGGTTTACGGCTCGTGTGCGACAAGCCGGCGAACAGGATCGCGCCGGGTCAGTTGCTGGCCGTCACGCTCCCCGGCGAGACGGCGTTCATGCTCGGCAGGATGGTTTGGGTCGTGCAAAACGCGGCGCGCGGTCTGATGGCCGGCGTCAGGACCTTCCTGGGCGCCCACGTCGCCGTCACCGTGCGCTTCGTCGAAAAGAGTTTCGACCAGACCGAAGCCTGGTATCCGGGCTTTCTGCTCGAAGCGCTTCCCACGCTCGGCGAAGTGGAAGCGCTGATTCTGCCGTCGCGCTTTTATCGCCCCGACGTGCGCGTCGAGCTGACCGGAGGGAACGGCGTCGTCCGGCACGTCGTTCTGAGGCAGGTCATTGAAAGCGGATACGATTTCGACCGCGTCGGTTTTGCCGTCGTCGAATGATCGCCCGAAAATTTTTCGCGCCGGGTATCGGCGGTTCGGGACGTTGAAATAACCGTCATGACCGGGCTTTCATCCGGGACGCCGATTCCGCTGGAGATACGGCGGCATGACAAGTCGCGTACCCTCGAATTCGTCTACGACGACGCGTCATACGAATTGAGCGACGAATTCCTTCGCGTGTTTACGCCGTCCGCCGAGGCGCGCGGGCACGCGCCGGGTCAGGAAGTCCTCCAGACGGGTAAACGCGACGTAAAAATCGAGAGCATCGAACCCGTCGGAAATTACGCGATCCGTCCTCTCTTTTCGGACGGACACCGGAGCGGTATTTATTCCTGGGACATCGTGCATTTCCTCTGCGTCAACGCCGACGCGCTCTGGCGGACCTATCTGGCGCGTCTGGCGTCGCAAGGCGCGACCCGCGACCCGGAGGCCGGCGCGGCGCCCCTGAAGAAGTCCTGCGGCCGCTGCGGTGGGCATTGAGGTCGCGCCGTGTCCGAAAAAACGCATTTTGGATTCGAGACGATCGACGTGGAAGACAAGGCGCCTCGGGTCGCGCGCGTTTTTGACTCGGTCGCGCCGTGTTACGACGTGATGAACGACCTGATGTCGGCGGGTCTGCATCGGCTCTGGAAGGCTTTTACCGTCGTGAAGAGCGGCGTTTGCGAAGGCGCGCGCGTTCTCGACGTGGCGGGCGGGACGGGCGACCTCGCGCTCGCGTTCGCGCGCAGGGTGGGAAAAACCGGCGAAGTCTGGCTGACGGACGTAAACGACGCGATGCTCGCGCGCGGGCGCGACCGGATCTGCGACGAGGGCTTCATCGTCCCGGTGGCGCGTTGCGACGCGGAAAAGCTCCCCTTCCCCGAAAACCGCTTCGACTGCGTCAGCATCGCCTTCGGCTTGCGCAACATGACGCGCAAGGACGCGGCGCTCGCCGAAGCGCGCCGGGTGCTGCGTCCCGGAGGGCGCCTCCTCGTCCTCGAGTTTTCGAGGGTGCGCGAAGCGCTTTCCCCGGCGTACGATTTTTATTCTTTCAACGTGATACCGAAGCTCGGCGAATGGATCGCCGGCGACGCGGCGAGCTATCGCTACCTCGCCGAATCGATACGCCGACACCCGGATCAGGAAACGCTCAAAAAAATGATCGAAGACGCGGGCTTCGAGAGGGTCGATTACCACAATCTTTGCTTCGGCGTCGCCGCGCTGCATTGCGCGATCAAGTTCTGAAAATCGCCTGTGCCTCCCCATAATGGTGCGCGATGCACGTCCATAGCGCACGCGCCGCGGGAAAGTCCGGTCGGATACCGTCAGGTCGGGAAGCGCCGTGAGAAAGAGAAGCGTACAAAGGCTGGATAGCGCGTGTTTTATGGTAAAGTTCCCCGTCTACGGGTGCATATACTTATAAAAACGCCGGTCCCGACCGATTTGAAATCGGCTACGGCATAAAAATTGCTACTGTCGATTGTCGTTCACACCATGAAAAAAGGAGGTTTCAAATGCTGAAATATCTATCCCGTTGGTCGGGTCTGGGAAGCGCGCTCTGCGTCGCTCTTGCTTTCGGAGCCACTCCGGCCGTGGCAAAGGATGTCGTCAAGGTGGGGTATATCGGCCCTCTGACCGGCGGGAACAGCGCCGTCGGGCTGGGCGCGAGGAACTCGGCCGACTTGGCGGTCCGCTTGCAGAACGCCGACCCGAAGTCGAAATACCAGTACGAACTCGTTGCGCTCGACGACGAGTGCAAGGCCAATATCGGCGTACAGGTTGCGACGAAGATGGCGTCCGACGCCAAGATCATCGGCGCGGCGACGCACTACTGCTCCGCGGTGGCGCTCGGCACGGTCGACATCTACCACCGTTTCAAGATGCCGGTCATCGTCTGGGGCGCGGTCGAGCCGAAGATCACTTACGGCAACAACTATCCCGAAATTTTCCGCACGATCGGTACGCAGGAGTATCAGAACAAGGTCGCGTCGACCTTCATGCGCTCGCTCGGCTACAAGAAGTTCGCGGTCATCCACGACACGACCGACTACGGCAAGGCGCACAAGGATTTCTTCGTCAAATTCCTGACCGAGCAGGGCGGCGAAGTGCTCGGCATTTTCGGCGTGACGTCCGAACAGCAGGATTTCACGACCGAACTGACGAAGATCAAGGCGCTGAACGCCGAAGTTCTTTATTTCGGCGGACTGACGCCGCTGGGCGTCCGCATCCGTTCGCAAATGGACAAACTCGACTTGAAGCTTCAGTTCGAAGGCACGTCGGGGATCAAGTCGGACGCCTACATTTCCGGCGTCGGCGCCAAACTCGCCGAAGGCACCTTGAGCTTCCTCGACGGCGCGCCGGTCGAAAAACTCGCGGGCGGCAAGGCGTTTACCGAAGCCTACGCCAAGCAGGGCTACGCACAGCCGGCCGAAGCGCTCGGAATCTTCGCGTTTGCGAGCATGAAGCAGATCATCGACACGATCGAAAAGGTCGGCCCCAACCGCAAGGCGCTCGTCACCGCGCTGAGCCAGATCAAGGAAGACGACACGCTGATCGGCAAGATCACCTACGATGAACACGGTCAGAACGCCATCCCGCTCATGACGAAATACGTCGTGCAGGACGGCCAATGGACGATTTGGGAAGACAGCGAGTACGCGTCCGGAAAACGCTCGCTCGTGAAAGTCAAGTAAGGATACACAGTTCCCCCGGCCGTCGGGTCGGGGGATGCACATTTTGGTTTTCAACGAAGAAAGGTTCGGGAGCATGGACTTCTCCCTTCTCCTGCAGTTTTTTATCAACGGGTGCATGCTGGGCATGATGTACGCCCTCGTCGCCGTCGGATTCACGCTCTTTTTCGGTGTCCTCGACGTCATCGTCTTCTCGCACGGCGACTCGGTGATGGTCGGCGCCTTCGCCGGCCTGACCTCTTACCTGTTCTGCATGTACATCAGCCCGGGGATGCCGGTCTGGCTCGTCACCTTCTTCGTTTTTCTCGCGGGTATGGCGTTCGTCGCGGGTTTCGGGATGCTCGTCTCGCGCTTCATCATCATGCCGCTCCGTTCCGCGCCGGCGCTGAACACGCTGCTTGCGACGATGATGCTCGGGACGGTCATGCGCGAAGCCGTTCGGCTTTTTTTCCCCGACGGATCGAACCCCAAGCCCTTCCCCCGGCTTCTGCCGGACTGGAGCTGGAAATTCGGCGACGTGCTCCTGCGTTTCGATAACCTCGCGCTCTTCGTCGCGGGTGTTCTGCTCATCGTCGGCGTCGCTTTTCTGATCAATCACTCGCGCCTCGGCATGGCGATACGCGCCGTCGCGCAGGACGCCGAAGCGGCGCAGATCATGGGCGTCAACTTCCCGCTCATCGTTCTTTTGACCTTTGCGATCGGGTCGGCGGTCGCGGCTTTCGCCGGCCTGATGAACGGCCTGTATTACAACGAGATCAACTTCAACCTGGGCCTCCTCTTGGGCGCGATCGGCTTCAGTTCAGCCGTCATCGGCGGCCTCGGCAATATCTACGGCGCGATTCTCGGTGGTTTCGTCTTCGCCTTCCTGCAAGTGATCGGGACCGTCGCGACACCGTTTTCGAGCGCGTACAAGGATGTTTTCGCCTTCGGCGTCGTCATCGTCCTGATGGCGATTTTCCCGACCGGGATTCTTTCCGAGCGTCAAAGCCAAAGGGTGTAAGCATGCGAAGCTCGAAGGATTTCTTTTGTTGCGCGGGTCTTGCGTTTGCCCTGTTCGCCTACCTGGCCCTCCTCCTCGGCGCCGAAGAGGAGTGGTCGATCGCGGCTTACGTGCTGCTCGGTGTCGTCGTCGTCGTCGTGCTCGTCGCGCTCGACGTCTTCTCCACGATCGAACGGCTCGTCCAGTCCAACGAGCGCACCTGCCAGGTCTTGATGGTCCTCGGAACCTTGGGGATCATCGCCGTTTTCCGCACCGACCACTACACGCTCTTCCTGCTCGGGACGATTTTCATCTACAGCGTCGCGGTTCTCGGAATCAACGTACAGCTCGGCTACGCCGGCGTGATCAATTTCAGCGGCGCTTCCTTTTTCGGGATCGGCGGCTATACGGCCGCGGTTTTTCTCCAGCACACGCCGACGCCTCCCCTCGTGACCCTGCTTCTCGGCGGGATATTCTCCGCGGTGGTCGGGAGCGTCCTTCTCTTCCCCGTCCTGCGGACTTCGGGGCACTATTCGGCGCTCGTCACGATGGCGTTCGCCCTGCTTCTGAAAGTCTTTCTCGAAGTTTCCGAATGGCTCGGCGGCCCGCAGGGGCTCGCGCTGCCGCCGTTCAAATTCCTCGGAATCAATTTCGCCGAGGACCTCGTTCTTTTTGGGAACGAGTACTCGTTCTACGTCAAATACGACCTCGCGTGCCTCCTCCTGCTCGTCATGACCTTCATGTTCGTGCAAAGGATCGAGCGCTCGTGGATGGGGCTCGCGATGGACGCCGTCCGGATCGACGAGACGGCCGCCGCGTGCTTCGGCATCAGCATCAAGCGCTGGAAAATCACGGCCTTCACGATAGGCAACTTCGTCATCGGCGTCGCCGGCGCGCTCTACTCGATGATGCTCTCGTACATCAACCCGTCGAACTTCACTTTTTCGGACTCGCTGCTCTTCCTGTCTATCCTGCTCCTGGGGGGCATCGGGAGCATCTGGGGCGTGATCGCCGCGACGGCTTTCATGGTCGTCATCCCGGAAAAATTCCAGGTCATCCAGGAATACCGCTACCTCATCTATTCGGCGATGGTGCTGGCGATGATCGTTTTCCGCCCGTCGGGTCTGCTTCCGCGCAAACCGAGGACGTATATCGCGGGAGGGCTTCTGTGAGCAAAGTCCTCTTTTCGTGCCGATCGCTGACGATGAAGTTCGGCGGCCTGACGGCGCTCAACAAGCTCGACCTCGACATCAACGAAGGCGATATTCTCGGCCTCGTCGGGCCGAACGGGTCGGGGAAGACGACTTTCTTCAACGTCGTCACCGGAATCTACCGACCGACCGACGGGCAGGTCGTTTTCGACGGATACGATATCACGGGCTTTTCGCCGCAGGCGGTTTTCGAAGCGGGTATCTCGCGCACCTTCCAGCGTTCCCGGCTGTGTCTCGAACTTTCCATTTTCGACAACATCATGCTCGGGAACTTCAAGACGCACAATCTCGGAATTCTCGGCAACATCTTCCGCCGCAAGGCTTTTCACAAGACCTGCGCGGAAGAGATCGAAAAAGCCGTCGAACTCATTCGCCTGCTCAACCCCGCGCTCGTCGGCAGCATTCACAGGCCGGTCGCCGACCTGAGCATGATCGACCGGCGGCGTATCGAAATCTGCCGCGCCCTGATCGGTAAACCAAGGCTGCTTTTCCTCGACGAACCTTCCGCCGGGATGACGCACGACGAGACGAATCAGCTCATGGACGAGATTCTCGCGATGAAGTCCGACGAACGCCGGCTGACGATCGTGCTTATTGAGCACGAAATGGGGATCATCGGTAAAGTCACGACGCGTTGCGCCGTGCTCAATTTCGGTGAAAAACTCTGCGACGGCACGTATCAGAGCATCGTGGAAAATCCTCTGGTTCAGGAAGCCTACTTGGGCCAGGAAGTGACGGAGGATGAAGTCTGATGCGACAAGCTCTGACGGTAAACCACATCAGCGCCGCCTACGGGAAAGCCGACGTTCTGAGCGACGTCAACATCACGATAGAACCCGGCAGGATCACGTGTCTGCTCGGCGCGAACGGCGCGGGAAAGAGTACCTTGATCAAGGTGCTCCTCGGACTCCTGAAACCGCATACGGGCGAAATCTTTTTCGAAGGTGAAAACATCACGGGCCTCCAGCCGCACGAAATCATCGGGCGCGGAATCGCCTGCATCCCCGAAGGGCGGCGTATTTTCCCGAAGATGACGGTCGAGGAAAACCTCTATATGGGCGCGTACCAAGAGCCTTCGAACGAAAAGATTCGGGAAAAGATGCTTGAAGTCTATACGCTGTTTCCACGCCTCCAGGAGCGGCGCGCCCAACTCGCCGGGACGATGTCCGGCGGCGAACAGGCGATGGTCTCGATCGGGCGCGGGCTCATGCATTCGCCGCAGCTTCTGATCATCGACGAGCCTTCGCTGGGGCTTTCGCCTGCGCTCGTCAGCGACAATTTCCGTATCATCCGGCGCATATGCGAAGCCGGAACGTCGGTTTTCCTCGTCGAACAGAACGTGCGGCAAACGCTCGCCATTTCGAGTTACGGCTACGTGCTCTCGCAGGGACGCATCGTCGCGCACGGCGAAGCGCGCGCGCTGAGGGACGATGTGGCGGTCAAGGAAGCCTATTTCGGGTGATTCAGGAGACAGGAATCAGATGTCAGGTATCAGGGATCGGATGAAAACCGATTTTTACCGCGAAAGGCGCGAAAGACGCGAAAGGTCTGTATTTACAAAACTTTTTCGCGCGTATCCGTGTTTCGCGGTTCTTGTCTTCTGATTCCTGATCCCTGACATCTGATCCCTGAACCCT
>JAISDL010000085.1 GCA_031264825.1 Accumulibacter sp.
CAAGCACCCCCCTTGGTGCCTCTAACTCGGAGGTCGGTGAATCACTGGCAATGTTTCATTATACGGGGTGGCGCCGATTCGCGCCATGATCGTTGGGCTGAACGAATGTGAAGCCCAACCTATGCATTCAGGAATCAGGAGACGGGAGACAGGAGACAGAAAAAACCGATCGGTGTTTCAAAGATTCTTCTCCGGTCGTAGACCGCAAGAATTCTCTGTCTCCCGACATCTGTCTCCTGTCTCCTGATTCCTGTTACCTGTCCTCTGTCTTCTGTCCCCTGCCCACCAGATAACGCTTGATTTTTTCCGTCTCGTAAAGGAAAGAGGAAGAGCAGAGCACGCCGACGATCATCAGCAGGGCGCCGACGTGGTGGACGAGCATCGAGAGCGTATGCGCGTGGTCGATGATGCCGAAGTGGCCGAGCAGATAGACCCAGTCGTGTTCGACGCCCTCGGCCAGGGGGAGTACCGGGTCCAGCGCGTCCCAGATATACGGCGAGAGGTCGATCAGGCTCGCGCCTCCCCACCACAGGCAGACGCCCGCGGCGAAGGAATCCGCCTTGCGCGTATGAAAAGCGTACGCGATGCCCAAGGGGAACGCAACCTGGAAAAAACTTCCGCCGAGCATACGCATGAATTCGCCGAGCGGGTAAAAAATGAGATGGCCGGCTTCGTGGAACGGAAGCAGGATCGAGTGCATGAAGGTCGCGTCGATTTCGTCGGTGTGGTAATTCTTCGTGATGAGGAGAAGCCCCCACAGCGAGATGAAGATCAGCGTCGCCGCCTGACCGTAGAACACGAAGGGGTTTTCGGGAAGTTTCTGTACCTTGACGATCTCGTCGAAACCCGGCTCTTCGGGTTTTTCTCCGCGCCTGGCGCGCTGGCGCTTCGATTCTTTCTCCCATTTGTGGAACCATATCCCGCATTTCGGGCATTCGGAGCGCGCGTCGAGCGGCGTTTCAAAGTGCGCGGCGCACTTTGGGCAGCGGAAAACTTTTGAAGAAGGCTCAAGACCGGCCATATTGGGCGTCTTCCGGCATGGAAAGTGTTAGAATCAACTCCCTGTTTCGTTTATGAATCGTCGGCGTCCAGCGGCGTCGTGAATGCTCGGTCGCCAAGGCGTCGACAATTTTGAAATGGAATCATCCGCTTTCCGCGCTTTACCCGTAGACGGGCGGCTGTTATTTTCGCGGAAAGCCAAGACCAGAACAATAGTATAGTCTATTTCGCTTATGAATCGAAGGCGCGCGCTTTGAGTGCGGGCGACCGTGAATCGCGCAGGGGCGTCGCGGAGTTTTTCATCGGCGATTTGAAATGACATCGACCGTTCCGACGCGGCGCGGCCGACAGTACGAATGAGGATCCTATGTCCGGACACTCCAAATGGGCCAATATTCAGCACCGCAAGGGCCGCCAGGATGAAAAGCGCGGTGCGGCTTTTTCGAAGATCGCCAAGGAAATCACCGTCGCCGCGCGGATGGGCGGCGGAGACGCGGGGTTCAACCCGCGTTTGCGCGCGGCGATCGATAAGGCCAAGGGCGCCAATATGCCGAAAGACAGAATCGACAA
Source organism: Accumulibacter sp. (assembly GCA_031264825.1). Classification (GTDB taxonomy): domain Bacteria; phylum Pseudomonadota; class Gammaproteobacteria; order Burkholderiales; family Rhodocyclaceae; genus Propionivibrio. Next base: position 1,570 of record JAISDL010000085.1, read on the forward strand.
CGCGCTCAAGAAGGGAACGGGCGAACTCGAAGGCGTCGAGTACTCCGAAGCCCGCTACGAAGGCTACGGTGTCGGCGGCGCCGCGCTGATCGTCGATTGCCTGACCGATAACCGCACGCGAACCGTCGCCGACGTCCGTTACGCGTTCAACCGCAACGGCGGCAATATGGGTGCCGACGGCTGCGTCGCTTTCCAATTTACGCACTGCGGGCAGTTGCTTTTCGCTCCGGGAACCGTTGAGGACGCTTTGATGGAAGCGGCGATCGAAGCGGGCGCCGAAGACGTGATCGCCAACGACGACGGCTCGATCGAGGTGATCACCGCGCCCAACGATTACGTGCAGGTCAAGGAAGCGCTCGAAGGCGCGGGTTTTTCCTCCGAGTTCGGGCAGGTGACGATGAAGCCCGGAAACGAGGTCGAATTGACCGGCGACGACGCGGTGAAAATGCAGAAACTCATCGACGCGCTCGAAGACCTCGACGACGTCCAGGACGTCTATACGAGCGCCGTGTTCGGCGACTGATTCCATTTTCAGGTCCTGTGTGCCCTGTCAGGGATCAGATGTCGGGAATCAGGGATCAGAACCCACCCCCAACCTCTTCCTTGTCAAGGAGGGGAGACACGTGACCCCCTCCCCTGATAAGGGGAGGGATGGGGAGGGGTTCCCGATCGGTGTTTTGTTGATTTTTTCGGCGGTGGAGCCGCCGCTGACTGATCTGATACCTGATACCTGATTCCTGATACCTGGTTTTTTGTACCAGTTCTTGACACACCTTGGCGAGCGCTCCGCAAAACGGCTATGATTCCTTTCCCGGTTGATGCGCTCGCTCGGCAATATCGGTCGCGGATTGAACAACGAGAGGAAGGAACTTAATTGGAAACGTATAAAGCCGATGTCGTCATCGTGGGCGGGGGCGGCTCGGGTTTGCGCGCGGCGATCGCCGTCGCCGAAGCCGACCCGCTGTTGAAGATCGCCTTGGTCTCCAAGGTTTATCCGATGCGTAGCCATACCGTCGCCGCCGAGGGCGGCGCGGCGGGCGTGCGTCAGGCGCACGACTCCTTCGACTACCACTTCCACGACACCGTCGGCGGCGGGGATTGGCTGTGCGAGCAGGACGTCGTCGAATATTTCGTCGCGCACTGCCCGACCGAACTGACGCGCCTTGAGCACTGGGGCTGCCCGTGGAGCCGCAAGGAAGACGGCCACGTCAACGTGCGCGCCTTCGGCGGGATGAAGATCGAGCGAACGTGGTTCGCAGCCGACAAATCCGGCTTTCACATTCTGCACACGCTCTTCCAGACGTCGATCAAGTATCCGTCGATCAAGCGTTTCGACGAATACTTCTGCGTCGACCTCGTCGAGGACGACGGGCGTTGCCAGGGCGTCGTCCTCATCGAAATGGCGACGGGTGAATTCACGCTGATCGAGGCGCGTTCGGTGATCCTCGCGACGGGCGGCGCGGGGCGCGTATTCCGCGAGAATACCAACGGCGGCGTCGTGACCGGCGACGGTATGGCGCTCGCCTACCGGCACGGCGTCGCGTTGCGCGACATGGAATTCGTCCAGTACCACCCGACGTGTATGCCGATCACGGGGCTTCTGTTTACGGAAGCGTGTCGCGGCGAGGGCGGCTATCTCGTCAATAAGGACGGCTACCGCTACCTTCAGGATTACGGCCTCGGCCCCGTTCAGGACAAGCCGCGCAACAAATACATGGAACTCGGCCCGCGCGACCGCCTGAGTCAGGCGTTCTGGTATGAAAAGCAGAAGGGGCGGACGGCGGAAGGCCCGCTGGGTTCGGTCGTCCACCTCGACCTGCGCCACCTCGGCGAAGCGCGCCTGCGCGAACGCCTGCCGCTGATCTACGAGATGGCCGAAACCTTCATGGGGATCGACCCGGCGAAGCAGATGATCCCGGTGCGCGCCGCCGTGCATTACACGATGGGCGGGATTCGCGTCGACGGTCGTTGCGCTTCCGAGTTGCCGGGGCTTTTCGCGGTCGGCGAGTGTTCGAGCGTCGGGATCCACGGGGCGAACCGCCTCGGTTCGAACTCGCTTTCCGAATTGCTCGTTTTCGGAAAAGTCGTGGGCGACTCGGCAGCCGAACACGCGCGCCACGTCGATTTCGGGAAGTCGGATGCCTTGCAAAAACAGGCGCGCGAGGTCGAACAACGCCTCATGGCGATGAAGACGAAAACCGGCGGGAAAGAAAAAGCCGCGCTCCTGCGCAAGGAAATGGCGCAGCGGATGGAAGACGGGTGCGGCATTTTCCGCGTCGAAGCGACGATGAAGGAGGCGTGCGACAAACTCGCCGAATTGCGCGAACGTTTCAACGACGTCGTCATCGAAGACCAAACCAGCGTCTGGAACACGGAATTCTTGACGACGATCGAACTCGACCACCAGCTCGACGTCGCGGCGGCGATGGCGAATTCGGCGCTCCTCCGCCGCGAATCGCGCGGCGCGCACCAGCGGCTCGACGGTTACGGCGAGCGCGACGACGTCAATTTTCTCAAGCATTCGGACGCCTACCGCACGCACGGCGGAGAGCCGCGCATCGAATACAACGCGGTGAAAATAACGAAGTCGCCGCCGGCGGCGCGCGCCTACGGCGCGGCGGGTGAAAAGGCCGAACAGGAAAGAAAGGACGCCCATGTCTGAACCCCGAATCATTGAAATCGAAGTCCTGCGCTACAACCCGGAAAGCGATACCGCGCCGCGTTCCGAAGTCTACAAAGTGCCCTTCACCGACGATATGTCGGTCCTGCAGGGCGCGCAGTACATCAAGGACAATTTCGACGGCTCGCTGACTTTCCGCTGGTCGTGCCGGATGGCGATCTGCGGGAGCTGCGGCATGATGATCAACGGCGTCCCGAAGCTCTCGTGCGAAACCTTTCTGCGCGACTATTACCCGAACCGGATAAGCCTCGAAGCGCTCGCGCATTTCCCGATCGAAAAAGACCTCGTCGTGGACTGGAGCGGCTTCATGGAAAAGCTCGAAAGCGTCCACCCCTACATCATTCCAAAGGAAGAGCGCGCGATCGAAGAGGGCGAATACCTCCAGACGCCGAAGCAATTCGCCGAATACATCCAGTACGCGGCGTGCATCAACTGTACGCTCTGCTACTCCGCGTGCCCGCAGTTCGGCCTCGACCCGGACTTCATCGGCCCCGGCGCGATGGCGATCCTGCACCGCTACAACGCGGACTCGCGCGACGGCGGCGCGGATACGCGCATGGAAGTCGTCGCCTCCGAAGACGGCGTGTTCACGTGCAGCGCGGCGGCCTACTGCTCGGAAGTCTGCCCGAAGCACGTCGACCCGGCCAAGGCCGTCAACATCAACAAGATCAACGCGAGCCTGGATTACTTCCTGCGCTTCCTGAGGCCGAAAGGAGATTCGCAATGAGCAAACGCCGCCCCTACATCCGCTCGATGGACGGATGGTGGAAAAGGAATCCCTACTTCGTCGAATACGTCGTCCATGAAAGTACCGCGCTCTTCGTCCTGGCCTACGCGCTGATCCTCCTCGTCGGTCTCGTCCGGCTTGGGCAGGGCGAAGCGGCCTGGAACGCCTGGCTCGAATGCATGAAGAGCGTCTCGGCGATCGTCGTGCATCTGATCCTGCTCGTTTCGGTCGCCTACCACACCTATACCTGGTTCCACCTGATGCCGGTCACGCTCCCGACGATCCGCATCGGCGGAAGAGAACTCACAGCCGGCGAAATCGTCAAAGGCGGGCTTCTCGCGTCGGTCGTCGCTTCGATCGTCGTGTTCGCATCGATCAGAGGGCTTCTGTCATGAAAATTCGCAAACGCTCGAACGCGCCAATTTTCTGGGGACTTTTCGGCGCGGGCGGCACCCTCGCCGCGCTCATCGGCCCGGTGCTCATCTTCGTCACGGGCATCTCAATTCCGCTCGGATTCCTGCTCCCGAGCGATACGATGCGCTACCCGAACATGCTGGTTTTTGCGCGGAACTTCGTCGGCAAAGGCTTTATTTTTGCCGTCATCGTCCTCTTTCTCTGGCACTCGCTGCATCGCATTCTTCACTCGCTGCACGAATTCGGCGTCCCCGCCGGAACGGCGGCCAAGCTCCTCTGCTACGGCACGGCGCTCGCCGGAACGCTCCTTGCGGCCTTCGTGTTGCTCAGGATAGGGTTTTAGGGATCGGCACGTAGGGGCACGGCGTGCCGTGCCCATCGGCGGTATAGGTTGGTGGTGAGCGTAGCGAACCCCAACGATTCCGTTGGCGCATCTCGGCGGTATAGGTTGGTGGTGAGCGCAGCGAACCCCAACGATTCCGCATACGCATCTCGGCGGTATAGGTTAGTGTGAAACAACCCGGGATTTGGGCGCAAAAAATCATCGCCGACAATGACGCCGCGATGAATGATGCAAAGAGCAAATGCCTGTAACCCGCCACCTCGGCCAAGCACC
>JAISDL010000129.1 GCA_031264825.1 Accumulibacter sp.
TGGCTTGCGCTTCGCGCAAGCGAGGTGTTGGGCATCGCTGCGCTCACCCCAACCTATAACTCTGGGAGTGTGGGCATCTTGCCCGCCTCGTGGATTTTTCTCTGGCGGCGAAGCCGCCGCTCACTGATCTGTCTTCTGTCTTCTATCTTCCGTCCGCTGTCTTCTCTCCTCTATCCTTTGATCCTTCAGTTCCTCCCACGCGGCCGGAATGTCCGCGTCGGCGCCGTAGCGGCGCGCGGTGTAGTGCGTGTGGAGCAGGTGGTGCGCTTTTTCCGAATTCGGCGTTTCGAGAAAGTCGGCGTAGAGCTTCTGTACCTGCGTGTTGTTGTGCGACTGCCGGGGCTTCTTTTGGCGGTCGAGGCTAAAGAGCGCTTCCTGGCGTTTTTTGGCGAACGGGATGTAGGATTTTTTCTGACGCGGTGTTCCGCCGCCGTCGACACAGCCGCCGGGACACGACATGACTTCGATGAAGTCGAATTTCTCTTCGCCGCTCAAGACGGCTTCGACGAGTTTGCGCGTCCCGCGCAGACCGTGGCAGATCGCCAGACGGATGCTTCCCAGCTCGCCGCCGACTTCGACCGTCGCCGAGCGGACGTTTTCAAAGCCGCGCAGGCCGGTGACTTCGATGCCTTCGAGTTCCTTTCCGTTGACGACGTAGTAGAGCGTACGAACCGCGGCTTCCATGACGCCGCCGGTCGTTGCGAAGATCGCGCCCGCGCCGGAGTATTCGCTCATCAGGAGGTCGTCGTAGGTCGAGGGTTCGAGCCTGCCGACGTCGAGGCCGTAACGGCGGATCAGACGGGCGAATTCGCGCACGGTCAGGACGACGTCGACGTCGGGGACGCCGTTTTCAGAGAGCGCTTTCCGTGCCGCTTCTTCTTTTTTGGCGGTGCAGGGCATGATCGAGACGACGCGGATTTTCGCTGGGTCGATGCCGCGCTTTTCGGCGAGGTAGGTCTTGATCATCTTGCCCATGACGGCTTGCGGCGAGCGTGTGCTCGAAAGCATCGGCAGGATTTCGGGGTAGTGCTTTTCGGCGTAGTTGATCCACGCGGGGCAGCACGACGTGAAGGTCGGCCCCGCCTTGGCTTTCAGGCGCCCGAGGACTTCCGTGCCTTCTTCCATGATGACGAGGTCTGCACCGAAGTTCGTGTCGAGGATGACGTCGACGCCGATTCGGCGCAGCGCGGCGATGATCTGGCCTTCGACGTTGCTTCCCGGCGGGAGGCCGAATTCGTCGCCGAGGTCGACGCGGATCGCCGGCGCGGTCTGGAAGACCGTGACGACGTCGGGGTCGGCGATGTAATCGACGACTTCCTGGACCTGGTCGCGTTCGGACATCGCGCCGGTCGGGCAGACCATGACGCACTGACCGCAGGAGACGCAGGGCGACGCGTCGTAGCTGCCGGCCTTCAGGCGAACGCCCGCCGTGGGGCCCCAGCCGTCCGCTTCGAGCGCGTCGATGTCCTGAACCTTGCGGCAGACCGCGATGCAACGGTAGCAGCGGATGCAGCGGCTTTTGTCGTAGACGACGGGTTTTGTCCCCGCTTCAAGCGATTTCCAGGCTTTCGTGTAGTGGAAGCGGATCTGCTTCAGTCCGGTCGAATTCGCTGCGTCGATGAGTTCGCAGTCGCCTTGGCGCGTACAGGTGGCGCAGTCCTCGTTGTGGTCGGACATCGCCATTTCCATCTGGAAGCGGCGCATTTCCTGGACTTTCGGCGTCATCGTCCGGACGGCGCTGTTTTCCGTCATCGGCGTGTTGCACGACGTGAGGTATTGCGCATCGCCCGACCCCGGCTGGCGCACTTCGACCAGACAGACGCGGCAGGTTCCGGGCGTATGGTCGAGGTCGTGGTATTCGCAGAGCGTCGGGATGAAAACCCCGTTCGCGCGCGCCGCCTCCAGAATCGTCTGGTTCGGCTCGAAATCGATTTCCTTGTCGTTTATCCTGGCTTTCATTTTTGTGTTCTCTTGTTCTGGAAATATCGCGGCGCTCACGACGCATTGCCCACGAGTTCTCTTTCGGTCACGAGCGAATAGAGGCGGTAGCAGCGCATGCAGCGCTCGGTTTCCTCGTACGCCGCTTCTTTTGAAATGTTGTGCTCGACTTCGTCGAAATTCCGGCTTCGGGCAGCGGCGTCGAGTTCGGGCGAGACGACGCGCGGACGGAAAACGACGGGCTTTTCGAGGCATTCGTCTTTCAAGAGAGCGTTCTTTTTCAGCACTTCCTGCATGCGGTATTCGGGCTTGATCGAGACCGCGCCGTTCAGGAGGTAGTCGGCGATGCTCTCGGCGGCGCGTTCGCCGTGGCCCAGCGCATGGACGAGCGTTTGCGGTTTCAATACGCAATCGCCGCCCGCGAAAACGCCCTTGCGCGTCGTTTCGAGCGTTTCGGGGTTGACGACGACGCAGTTGTCGCGGTCGAGTTCGATGCCTTCGCCGGGCTTCAGGACGTTGCGCTCGACCTGCTGGCCGATCGCGGCGATCACGAGGTCGCTCGGCATCGTATAGGTCGAGCCTTCGATCGCCTCGACGTTTCTCCGGCCTTTTGCGTCGCGCTCGGTCTGCCGCATCTTGACGAGTTCGAGCGCCTTGACGCGGCGGTTGTCGACGACGAGTCCCGTCGGGTTGGTGAGGAAATGGTAGACGACGCCCTCGTCGCGCGCGGCGACGATCTCTTCGCGGTCGGCGGGCATGTCCTCTTCGGTACGGCGGTAGAGGAGATGGACGTTTTTCGCGCCCATGCGACGCGCCGAGCGCACGCAGTCCATCGCGACGTTGCCGCCGCCGACGACGACCACGTCGCCGTCGAGATTGAAGGTTTTCCCGGCTTCGACGTGCTGGTAGACCTTGAACAGGAAATCGACTCCGGTGATATAGCCGTCGAGGTCGGGGTATTCGTTCTTGATTCCGAAATGCGTGCCCTGGCTCGCGCCGTAGGCCAGAAAGACCGCGCCGTAGCCGTTCTTGAGCAGGTCGTCGACCGACAGAGAGTCGCCGAGCGCCTTGCCGTAATAAAATTGACCGCCGAGTTCCCGGACGATGTCTTCGGTCTCTTTCTTGAGAATGTCCTTGGGCAGGCGATAACTCGGAATTCCGATCGACGCCATGCCGCCTGCCGCCTGCTGCGCGTCGAAGATATCGACCTTGAAGCCCTGGAGGAGGAGCCTGTACGCGCAGGTGATTCCCGCCGGGCCCGCGCCGATCACGGCGACGCTCTTGTCGTGTTTTTCGGAAGGCTTCGAAAAATGCAGACGGTTGTTCGTGATCGCCTGGTCGGCCGCGAAACGCTTGATCTGGCGGATACCGACGGGCGCTTCGGCCATCGCGCGGCGACACGCCGATTCGCAGAAGCGCACGCAAACGCGCCCGCACGCGCCGGCCATCGGATAGTTGTCGAGAACGACGCCGAGCGCGAAATCGAACTTGCCGTCGCGGACGCCGTCGATATAGCGGGGAACGTCGACCTTCGACGGACACGCTTCGATACACGGCGCCGTCGTATAGGTGAAGCTGTGCTGAAAGACCGCCTGCGCCGGAGAGATCGGCTTGAATTCGTCGCGGAAGTGTCGCAGCGCGGCGATGAGCGCGCGCGGGGTCGATTGTCCGATGCCGCACAGCGAGGTATTGGCGACGTGTTCCGCCGTTCCTTCGATTTCGTCGAGGATGCTCTCGTCCGCCCGGCCTTCGGCGAATTCCCAAAGCAGATCGCGCAGACGCTGCGTCCCGACGCGGCACGGCGTACAACGCCCGCAGGACTCCTGCGCGGCCTGCGTCATGTACTGGGAAAAAGCCTTGATCAGGCTGGTGTCCCGCTCAAAAATCAAAAAACCGCGATCCGCAACGAAGGCGCGGGTCTTGTTGTGCGGCGCGAAATCGTCGAGTCCCACGAGGCTGGGAGCCGCGTTGGGCGCTTTGCCCCGGCGGCAATCGTAAACTTCGCCGTTCCAGACACCATAAATCAGATTATTCACTCATCCTCCTGTTTTCATCGTAAAACAAACACCAGGTCAGGGCACGCCGCCTTGAAAACAGCGCGCAAAAGCCTTTTTCCCGGTACCGGGGTTTCAGTGTTTGCCCTCCCTGACGGGCCGTCCCTCATTTTTACCGACGGCGATTGGAAACGTCGAATCTCCGAAAATCGCCAAATACCGGCGCCGCCTTTTCCTCCGGTCGTGCCGGGAAGGTGTCAACGCGCCAAAGCAAGGGGTAAAAACGAGAACCTCTTCTCCTTTTTATTGTTTTTCTATCGGGTGGATAGTGGTTTTAGGAGAAGCGCTGTTGGGCGAAGTATAACCCAGAAACTGCGCTTGACGAGCGTTTTCCCCGCCAAGTCCGCGCCGGAGTCCTTCGCGTCTTTTATCCGGCGGCGGCGGGGGTGAGCGGAGCCGTGTTTTGCCAGTGTGGCGAGCCTTCCGCAGGAAGGGGAGAAAATCTCGTAAAATCAATCTGTTATATTTCCAGAAAAGGCAAAAAAGTTCCAAAGCCGATTGTCGATTACAATTTTGAACTCCAGACAAAAGTAGTAGGCGGCACAGCGTACGCTGTGTATGGATGCATTCGCATGGTTCCATCGCTGTTTCCGCCATTGGGGCCAACGATACCGGGTAATGTGCTTATCCCATGAAGGAATTGAAATTATTTCTCGAACGTATGGGCGGGCTGCATGATGCTGTGGTCAGACGGTTGATTTGGGCGCCGGAAGCCAAAACCCTGCGCCTGGAGATCGAAGATTTATGCAGTAACTTTGAAGGATTGCCGGAATATCCTGGCGCCGTACCCGGCGCGATAGAACTGCAGGGGGTTGAACGAATCGACTTCGATATCGACACGGATGAAAAGCGACTCCACATCGACGAGTTTCTCGTGGAGGCGGAAAGCGCGGACAAGTATCTGGCGTCCATCTCGTTCTGGCCCGGCGGTCGGATTATTTTGTCATATCGCGTTGCGGATTTTCCTGAGGTCAAGCGCGTATAGGTGGGCTGAACGGAGAGAGAGAAGCCCAACGTTTCCGGCGCGGTATGATCCAGGGATCAGGAAACGGGAGACAGAGAAGTTACCGACGGCTTCGCCGTCGGAGAAAAGGCAACAAAATACCGGTCGGTTTTATCTGTCTCCCGTCTCCTGACATCTGTCTCCTGCCACCGAATCCGCCCACGGAATCAGGACAGGGTTTTTTTGAAAAAGGAGTCCAAAGATGATCATCTGGCAGGGAATGGGCATTTTGGTGGCGCTGATCCTTCTGGTCGTGCTGGGAACGCTCGGCCCTTTTTTCAACCGCCCCGACATGGTCGAATACAAGGCGTTTTCGGATGCGATCATCTTCTTTGTGAGCGCGGCGCTGACCCTGCTGCTGGGCCTCATCCTTCGCCGCCGGAAAGCGAAGGTCTTTATCGACGCCGAGACCGGCCAGAGGGTCGAAGTCAGGCGCAGGGATACGCTCTTTTTTATCCCGGTACTTTTCTGGCCGGTGATTTTCACGGGTTTCGGCGTCAAATTTCTTTTCAGTGAGTCGCCGGTGTCGGTGTACGGCGGCGCGGTGACGCGCGCGTCGGTCTATTATTGCCTTTCGAGCATAGGGGTGGAAAAAGCGATCGCCGCGATTTCCTCGGCGAAACCTCCCGCCGATTTCGATCGCCTGTCGGACGCCGCCGATAAAGCCGAGCGTGTGCGAATGCTGAAAGAAATCGGCCACTGCGGTGTTTTCAGAGAATCCGCGCTCCCGATACGCTTCGAAGCCGCCGAATTTTCGCAGAGGGAATATCAGGGCGTCGTTTGGCGTACCGCCAAAGTCGACGTCGTCGAAATGGGCGGTCATCGCTTGGAAGAAGCCTTGCCGGGCGTCCGTATCTTTCGCCCCTACACGAGCGAGGACGAGCATTTCATCGTGTCCGACAGCGGCAAGACGTGGTGAGGAGGGTACAAGAGGATAGATGAGCATTCGCATCAACGACCATTGGCGCGTCTGCTCGGTGCAGGAATGCTTGAGAACAAGCATTCCTGTGATCATGCGGGGCGCGACGCTTGATTATCGACGACTTTCAGGATACACGAGTTCGGCCAAATACCCGTCCGTCGGGGTGAAACGGCGCCGCCGCGCCGGAGGGGGTATCATGAGCGGTATGCGATTTTTTGTTCGACCCAAGGCCGTTTCCGAATCCCCGGCGGTCGGCGCGGCGCGCCGCCGATGAAGCGCTACGTCGTCCTCATTTCCGGGCGCGGCAGTAATATGGCGTCCTTGCTCGACGCGTCGGCGTCGGGGCGGTTGCCGGCTTCCCCGGCGGCCGTGATTTCCAGCAAGCCGGAAGCCGAGGGGCTGCGCGCCGCCCGGAACGCCGGCGTCGAGACGCGCGTCGTCGACCCCGCGCGTTTTCCGTCTCGTGCGGCGTTCGACGACGCGCTCGCCGGAACGATCGACGCTTTTTCTCCCGACCTCGTGATTCTTGCCGGGTTCATGCGGATTCTCGGGAACGACTTCGTCCGCCGTTTTGCGGGACGTCTCATCAATATCCACCCCTCGCTTCTCCCGGCGTTTCCGGGGCTGAATACGCACCGCCGCGCGCTCGCCGAGGGTGTCCGTTTCCACGGATGTACCGTGCATTTCGTGACGCCCGACCTCGACCACGGGCCGATCATCGCGCAGGCCGTCGTTCCCGTTTTCGACGACGACATTGAAGCGAGCCTTTCCGCGCGGGTGCTGGAAAAAGAGCATCTGGTCCTTCCGCAGGCCGTCGCGTGGTTCGTCGAAGATCGCTTGACGGTCGTCGAGGGGCGCGTGCGCCTCGACGCGTCGCGGTGACGGGCGTTTCTCATGCCTTTGCCGCTGATCGCCGCGCTCGCCGTCTCGCTCGGCGTCCATGCGTGCTTTCTGTTCGCGCCGAGCTTCGGTTTGAAGGACGAAGCCCGGAAACTCCCGCTCCGCGCGGAGCTTCGCCTGGCGAAAAGCGCGTCGGGTGGCGCGGGGAGCGGAACGGGAAGCGGAACGGGAGGTGCTACGGTGGGCACGGCGAGCGCGGGGAGCGTTCGGGCCGCGTCCGCCGCGCCGGATGAAGTTCAAACCGTCAAAGCGCCGGTGAGAAAACCCGGGAAGGAAACTCCGAAAAAGCGCGAAAACCGGGAAAACGAGCCGGTGAAGACGCCGACGAAGCGAACGAGACAGCCCGTAGCGAAAAAGCCGACCGAAACCGTAAAAGAGCGTGAGGAAAAAACGGCGCCCAAAGAGGCGGCTGAGACTCCTCAAACCCCCGCGCCGACCGGTGTTGCTTCCGGCGCGGGCGGCGAGGATTTCGGCGACGGTTCCGGTGAGGATTCCGGTGACGGTTCGGCGTCGGGCGGGACGGGAGGGACGATTCCCTACGGCGTCGAAGAGGTCGACTTTCCCGACGGCGATACGGGCGGGTCGCGCAATGCGGGCGGGATTTTGGGCGACGCTTCGGCGCCGCCGCGTCTGCCGCCGGGCGGGCGCATCGACTACCGCGTCGATTTCGGCGACCGTGAATTCGAGGCCGGCAAGGCGGTGAGCGAATGGACGATCGCCGACGGGCGCTACCACCTCAAAATGGAAGTCGAGACGGTCGGGCTTGCCTGGCTGGTCAAGCCGTATCGTGCCGTCATGGAGAGTCGCGGGCGCGTCATGCCCGAAGGCTTGGTTCCCGACCTTTTTTCGGTGTCGCGGAACGGCGAGGACGCGGACGAGCGCGCCGTTTTCGACTGGCGGTCGATGACGGTCTCGGTCGGAAAGTCCGGGAGAACGCAGGCGATGGAGGTCGGCGCGCAGGACCTTCTTTCGTTCAATTTCCACCTCGGCTTCATGCGCTACCCCGTCATCGGTTCGCGCTTGCCGCTCGTTACCGGAAAAAAGTACGGCGTATACCTGCTTGAAAAACTCGGCGACGAGGAGATCGAAACGCCCGTCGGGACGCTGCGGACGCTTCACTTGGGCGCGTCGGGCGCCCGAACGGAACTCTGGCTCGCCTACGATTACCTGTTGCTTCCGGTCAAGATTCGTTTCGTCGACTCGAAGGGACAGAGTTTCGTCCAGATCGTCTCGGCGCTCCGGCTGAACGACACGGAAGTTACGGGAACCGCGCGCGCGTCGAATACTCCGAGCGCTCCGGGCGCGGCGGAATCCCAAGAGACTTTCGGCTCGTCGGAAGGCGGGTGAGACGGATGACGCGCGTCGTAAAAACGCTCCTCGCGCACGCCGAGGCGCTGCTGTCCGAACTCTTGGCGCTGGAGTCTCCAGATTCTCCGGAGTCCACGGAATCTTTGATCGCTTCGGAACTCCCCGACGACGCGCTCGTCGCGCGTTATTTCAAGCGCCGCCGCGAACTTGGGCGTTCCGACCGCGCGTTCATCGCCGAGGCCGTTTATTCCGTCCTGCGCCGCAGGCGTTCGCTTTCGGCGCGTTGCGCGCACGGTGACGCGGGCGGCGTTTCTCCCCGGCGCCTGCTGCTCGCCGCGCTTCTTTGCGCGCGCGACGACGGCGAACGCACGCCTCCGGCGGAATATTCGCGCGCCGAAATCGAAGACTCTCTCGACGAGACCGAGCGCGGTGCGATAGGGCGCGCGTGCGCGGCAAACCTCGACGCGCTGCCCTCCGCCGTTCGTCTCGACCTCCCGGACTGGATTTACGACCGCCTTGTAACGCGGCTCGGCGAGGAGAACGCGGCGCGCCTCGCGGAGAGCTTCAAGCACCCGGCGCCGCTCGACCT
>JAISDL010000213.1 GCA_031264825.1 Accumulibacter sp.
CAAAGATTCTTCTCCGGCGGCGAAGCCGCCGGTAACCGATCTGTCTCCCGACCTCTGTCTCCTGTCTCCTGTCCTGTCCTCTCATTTCATTCACCCCTGCCTATACCAAAGCATGGACGAACCGGAAAGGGAATGAGTGCTATATTAGTAGCGTCGGTCTGCTTTCTTTTTTGAAGGAGGGTACAGTGGCGTTTTTCTTCGATGTTCTCATTATCGGCAGCGGGCTTGCCGGTCAATCCGCGGCGCTCCGACTGGCGCAAACGCGCAAGGTCGCCCTGATCACCAAGCGATCCTTGAAAGAAAGCGCTTCGGCGCAAGCGCAGGGCGGGATCGCCGCCGTTCTGGATACGCGCGACTCGGTCGAAGCGCACATCCGCGACACGATCGTCGCGGGCGCCGAACTCAACGACAAAAAAGCGACCCGTTTCGTCGTCGAAAACGGCCCGAGGATGATCGAGTGGCTGATCGAACAAGGCGTTCCCTTCACGCGCGAGCAGGGAGAATACCATTTGACCCGCGAGGGCGGACACAGCGCGCGCAGGGTCATCCACGTCGCCGACGCGACGGGGCTCGCCGTCCAGGAGACCTTGATTCCCAAAGTCAGGGAACACCCGAACATCAGTGTTTTTGAAGAGCATATCGCCGCCGACCTGATCACCGGAAGAAAGCTGGGGCTCGCGGAAAACCGTTGCTACGGCGCCTACGTCCTCGACAACGCGAGCGGCGAGGTGCTCACCTTCGGCGCCAAACATACGCTGATCGCGACGGGCGGCGCGGGCAAGGTTTACCTCTACACCTCGAACCCGGACACTTCGACCGGCGATGGAATCGCCATGGCCTGGCGCGCGGGCTGCCGGGTCGCCAACATGGAATTCATCCAGTTCCATCCGACCTGCCTCTACCACCCGCACGCCAAGTCCTTTTTGATCACGGAAGCGGTACGCGGCGAAGGCGGACACCTGCTCCTCCCCGACGGCACGCGCTTCATGCCGAAACACGACGCGCGCGCCGAACTCGCGCCGCGCGACATCGTCGCGCGCGCGATCGATTTCGAGATGAAAAAGCGCGGCATCGACTGCGTCTACCTCGACATCTCGCACCGCCCGCCCGACTTTCTGTCCGAGCATTTTCCCAACATTCTCGCCCGCTGCAAGGAGTTCGGCATCGACATCACACGAGAGCCGATCCCCGTCGTCCCGGCGGCGCATTACACCTGCGGCGGAATCGTCACCGACAGAAAAGCGCGCTCGGACATTCCCGGACTCTACGTCGCCGGAGAAGCCTCCTGTACCGGGCTGCACGGAGCGAACCGGCTTGCGAGCAACTCGCTCCTGGAATGCCTGGTCTACGCCGAGGCCGCCGCGAAAGACATCCTCGACCAAGCGGAAACCGAGCTTCCGCGACTCCCCGAATGGGACGCCAGCCGCGTCAGCGACCCCGACGAGGAAATCATCGTCCACCACAACTGGGAAGAAGTGCGCCGCTCGATGTGGGACTACGTCGGCATCGTGCGCACGACGAAACGCCTCCAGCGCGCTCGCCACCGCATCCGGCTCCTGACGCAGGAAATCAACGAGTTCTACTGGAATTTCCGCGTCAGCCACAATCTGATCGAACTGCGGAACCTCGTACTGACCGCGGACCTGATCGTCCGTTGCGCGCTGCGCCGCAAGGAAAGCCGCGGCCTCCACTACAGCCGCGATTACCCCGAATTGCTGCCGAACGCGCGAAATACCGTTCTCCCCGGTTTTTCCCCGACCCGCTGAACGGCTTGCGCCACGGCTTTGGAAATCGCCCGGAATCGCCCCGTCGCTCCCCGTTTTTACTTGCGCGGCATCTGGCGTCGCGCTATAGTCTGCCTCGCGGAGAAAGACACGGGGAAAGCGTCCGTTGCCGGAGGCGGAACCGAGCCGGGAACGTTCAAGTGGATGTTTTTGAACAAAATTTTTGGTGCGGTGTTTGAATACACCCACCAAGGCGGGTAATCGACGCAATTTTCAAGCTCCTTTAAAAGATACGAAGGAAAGTCCGACAGACCTTCTCCATTGAATTCCCATTCCGACGCAGCATCTTACGAAACTACTTTAAGATATTTCCTCAAGGCATTGATATGACACAAAAAACAACTCTAAACGAGACGCATCGGCGCTTGGGCGCGAAGATGGTCGACTTCGGCGGATGGGACATGCCTCTGCATTACGGTTCGCAGATCGAAGAGCATCACGCCGTTCGCCGCGACTGCGGAATGTTCGACGTTTCGCACATGTGCGCCGTCGACCTCGTCGGCCCCGACGCCGGGAAATTTCTGCTGCGCCTCGTCGCGAACAACGTCGAAAAACTCAAAACCCCCGGCAAGGCGCTTTACACCGCGATGCTCAACGAGGACGGCGGTGTCGTCGACGACCTGATCGTCTATTTCATCGAAGAGGGACGCTTCCGCCTCGTCGTCAACGCCGGGACGGCCGAAAAAGACCTGGCGTGGATGAACACGCGGCAAGCCGAGTGGAAAAGCGACGTAAGGATCACGCCGCGCCGCGACCTTTCGATCATCGCGGTCCAAGGCCCCAACGCGAAGGCCAAAGTCTGGCAGGCGCTGCCGGAAGCGCGCGCCGCCACCGAGAACCTCAAGCCTTTCTTCGCCGCGACGGTCGGCGATTGTTTCATCGCAACGACGGGATACACTGGCGAAACCGGATTCGAGATCACGCTCCCGTCTTCCGGCGTCGAAGCCTTCTGGCAAAAACTCCTCGACCTGGGCGTCAAGCCGGTCGGGCTCGGCGCGCGCGACACCTTGCGCCTCGAAGCCGGGATGAACCTCTACGGTCAGGACATGAACGACGCGGTCTCGCCGCTCGACGCCGGACTCGCCTGGACCGTCGACCTCGACGCGCCGCGCGATTTCGTCGGGAAATCCGCCCTGCTCGCGCATCCGCAGCAAAAGCAGTTTCTCGGCCTTCTGCTGCTCGACAAGGGCGGTGTCCTGCGCGCGCACCAAAAAGTCCTGAGCGCGCACGGCGACGGAGAAATCACGAGCGGGAGCTTCTCGCCGACGCTCCAGCAATCGATCGCGCTCGCCCGTCTGCCGATCGAGACCGCCGTCGGCGAAACGGTCAAGGTCGAAATCCGCGACAAGAAACTGGACGCCCGCGTCGTCAAACCCTGTTTTGTCCGGAACGGAAAAGCGCTCGTCTGACCGCGTCCGTCTGAAAACACACACCATCCACTTTTTTTCAGGAGCCATGATGACCCTCCCCAGCCAACTCAAATACACCGCGACCCACGAATGGATTCGCAAGGAAGCCGACGGCACTCTGACCGTCGGGATCACCGAACACGCGCAGGACTTGCTCGGCGACCTCGTTTTTGTCGAACTGCCCGCCGTCGGCAAGGCGCTCGCAAAGGATCAGGAAGCGGCGATCGTCGAGTCGGTCAAGGCCGCGTCCGACGTTTACGCGCCTCTCGCGGGCGTGGTCGTCGAAGTCAACGCGCCGCTCGTCAAATCGCCGGAACTCATCAACCAAGACGCCTACGCCGCGTGGCTGTTCAAGTTGAAGCCCGACAACGACGCCGATTACGACGCCCTGCTCGACGCGGCCGCTTACGAAAAAGCCTGTCAGGAATAAAACCCTCATTTCAAATTCGCTCATGAAGTGTCGACTTCGCCGTGCCGCGTGCCCGGGGGCCTTGCCTCCGCGCTTCGCGGCGCGGTGCGGCGCGGCGTAACACCCCCCGCCCTACCCCGTCGTCCATGATTCATAGTCCCCACAAAGATTCACAGCGGAGAAGCCATGCCCCTTAGATTGCCCTTGAACGCGCTCGAACAACGCGACGAATTCGTCCTGCGCCACATCGGGTCGCCGCAGAAAGACCTCGACGCGATGCTGGCCGAAATCGGCGTCCCGGATATCGACACGCTGATAGACCAAACCGTCCCGGCGGCGATACGTCTGCCGACGCCCTTGCCGCTCGGCAGCGCCTGCCCCGAAGCGGAAGCGCTCGCCGCGCTGAAAAAAATCGCGGAAAAAAACCAGGTCCGCAAATCCCTGATCGGCATGGGCTACTCGGATACGCGAACCCCCGCCGTCATCCTGCGAAACGTGCTCGAAAACCCGGGCTGGTATACCGCTTACACGCCCTATCAAGCCGAAATCGCGCAAGGGAGGCTCGAAGCGCTCCTCAATTACCAGCAGATGGTCATCGACCTGACGGGACTGGACCTCGCCAATGCGTCCCTGCTCGACGAAGCGACCGCCACCGCCGAAGCGATGACGATGGCGCGCCGCGCGAGCGCGTCGAAATCGAACAGTTTTTTCGTCGACGAAGCGTGCTTTCCGCAGACGATCGACGTCCTGAAAACCCGTTCGGGCTTCTTCGGCTACGAACTCGTTTTCGGCAAACCCGAAGAAGCCGCGTCTCAGGACGTTTTCGGCGCGATTTTCCAGTACCCGAACAGCCACGGTGAAGTCGTCGACCTCACGGAACCCGCCCGAGCGGTCAAATCGCGCGGCGGCGTGGTCATCGTCTCGTCCGACCTGATGGCGCTCGTCCTGCTCAAATCCCCCGGAGCGATGGGCGCCGACGTCGCGCTGGGGTCGTCGCAGCGCTTCGGCATCCCCCTGGGCTTCGGCGGCCCGCACGCCGCGTACTTTGCGATGCGCGACGAATTGAAGCGCACCGCTCCGGGACGCATCATCGGCGTTTCGGTCGATTCGCGCGGCAACAAGGCGTTGCGCATGGCGCTCCAGACGCGCGAGCAACACATCCGCCGCGAAAAAGCCAACTCCAACATCTGCACTTCGCAGGTCCTGCTGGCCAATATGGCGGGTCTCTACGCCGTCTACCACGGCCCGCAGGGGCTGACGCGGATCGCCCAGCGAATCCACCGCCTGACGCTGATCTTCGCCAAGGCGCTCCGGCGCGCGAGCGTCAACGTCCTGACGAAGTGTTTCTTCGACACCCTGCACCTCGACTTGGGCGTGCGCGCGATCGGCGTTTACCACGAAGCGCTCAACGCCGGTTACAACCTGCGGCAAGTCTCGAATACCACCCTCGGCATTTCGTTCAACGAAAAGACGACGCGCGACGATGTTTCGACCTTGCTCAAGATCATCACCGGCGTCACGAGCGACCTCGATAATTTCGACGTTGCGCGGGCCGAAGAAAACAAAAGCGTTTTCCTGAAACCCGATTACCGGACCGACGCCATCCTCACGCACCCCGTATTCAATCGCCACCACACCGAACACGAGATGCTGCGCTATCTGAAACGCTTGCAAAACAAGGACCTGGCACTCGACCACTCGATGATTTCGCTCGGCTCCTGCACGATGAAACTCAACGCGACGAGCGAGATGATCCCGATCACGTGGCCGGAATTCACCGACATTCACCCCTTCGCGCCGATTGACCAGACCGAAGGGTATAGGGAAATGCTGACGACGCTCGGAAACTGGCTGAAAGCGATCACCGATTTCGACGCCGTTTGTCTCCAGCCGAATTCGGGCGCGCAGGGCGAATACGCCGGCGTCGTCACGATCCGCCGCTACCACGCGAGCCGGGGCGAATCGCACCGCGACGTCTGCCTGATCCCGAAATCGGCGCACGGCACCAACCCGGCGACCGCGCAGATGAGCGGCCTGCGGATCGTCGCCGTCAATTGCGACGAAAACGGCAACGTCGACGTCGCCGACCTCGAAGCCAAGGCCAGGGAACACGCGGATCGCCTCGCGTGCCTGATGATCACCTACCCTTCGACGCACGGCGTCTTCGAAGAAGCGATCCAGGATATCTGCCGGATCGTCCACGAAAACGGCGGTCAGGTCTATATGGACGGCGCGAACCTCAACGCGCAGGTCGGGCTGACGTCTCCGGGACTCATCGGCGCCGACGTGAGCCACATGAATCTGCACAAGACCTTCGCCATCCCGCACGGCGGCGGCGGGCCGGGCATGGGGCCGATCGGCCTGAAAGCGCACCTTGCGCCCTTCATGCCGAACCACGTCGTCCAACCCGTCTCCGGCCCGAATCCAGGCCAGGGCGCCGTTTCGGCGGCGCCGTGGGGGTCGGCCTCGATCCTTCCGATCTCGTGGATGTACATCGCGATGATGGGGAGCGAAGGCCTGAAGCGCGCAACCGAAGTCGCCATCCTCAACGCGAACTACGTCGCCGCGAAGCTCAACCCCCATTATCCCGTCCTTTATACCGGGAAAAACGGTCGCGTCGCGCACGAGTGCATCATCGACATCCGCCCGATCAAGGCGGCAACGGGGATCACCGAGACCGACATCGCCAAGCGCCTGATGGACTACGGTTTTCACGCGCCGACGGTCAGCTTCCCGGTCGCCGGGACGATGATGGTCGAACCGACCGAGTCCGAATCGAAGGCCGAACTCGACCGCTTCATCGCCGCGATGACCTCGATACGCGAAGAAATCCGCAAGGTCGAAGAAGGGCATTGGCCCGCTGGCGACAATCCGCTCAAGAACGCGCCGCACACGCAGGCCGACGTCGTCGACGCCGAGTGGAAGCACCCCTACACGCGCAAGGAAGCGGTTTTCCCTCTGCCCTGGCTCGAAAAGAACAAATTCTGGCCGAGCGTCAACCGCATCGACGACGTTTACGGCGACCGCAACGTTTTCTGTCGCTGTCCGCCGGAAGAGTGACCCCCCCGGGTCGGCTGCGGATTTTTCACAGCCGGCCCCGGATTTTCCGCGAACGCGGAAAATCCCGCACGCGACGCCGTTCATTCCCGGAGAAACGGAAATCATCCCGGACGAAGTCTTCGGCATGATTCCAAAATTTTCCATTCCATCCCTCCGTATAAAACAAATCCGCCGTGGTCAGGGTATCCTTTCGGGCCTGTGTTACGGTACCGTGCTGGCGTGAAAATCACGGTATTCGGGCGTCTCAGGTGTCTGCGCGCCACCG
This sequence comes from Accumulibacter sp., assembly GCA_031264825.1. Classification (GTDB taxonomy): domain Bacteria; phylum Pseudomonadota; class Gammaproteobacteria; order Burkholderiales; family Rhodocyclaceae; genus Propionivibrio. Next base: position 6,928 of record JAISDL010000213.1, read on the forward strand.
CAGGCCGAACCGGGTTCTTCGGTTTCATCGGGTGTCTGCGTAGCATCGCAGGGCGACTGCACCGACCGGATACCGCTATTTTCACGTAGGCCCGTGTTCGGTTTCCCGACCATTTTCAGAGATCAGAAGAAAACCCATTTCAACCGCGAAAAACGCGAAAGACGCGAAAGTTTTTGTAGGGGCACGGCGTGCCTACCAGGAATCAGATGTCAGGAATCAGGAATCAGATGAAAACCGATCGGTGGTTCAAAGCTCTTCTCCGTCAGTGACCGACCCGTAGGGGCACGGCGCGCCGTGCCCATCAGTGCATAGGTTGGGGTGAGCATTGCTACGCCCAACGTTCCGCGAACGTATGTGCGAAGCGAACCCCAACGATTCCGCATGCACATATCAGGCGTCAGGAGACGGGAGACAGGAGACAGAAGAAAACCGATTTCAACCGCGAAAGGCGCGAAAGCCCTATCGGCGGTATAGGTTGGGCTGCGCGAAGGAAGAGCCACAACGATTCCGCAAGTGCATATCAGGGATCAGATGAAAATCGATCGGTATTTTGTCGCTTTTTCCCGGCGTACGGCGGCTTTTTCGTGAGAGTGTCCCGATTCGGCAAGGAGTTCCGCGTCTGGAACGAAAAGCGCCGAACATTCCGGGCTTATATC
>JAISDL010000074.1 GCA_031264825.1 Accumulibacter sp.
TGGAAGGATCGGAGGCGCCGGAAGGATCGGAGGCGCCGGAAGGATCGGAGGCGCCGGAAGGATCGGAGGCGCCGGAAGGATCGGAGGCGCTGGAGGGATCGGAGGCGCTGGAAGTACCGGAGGCGCTGGAAGGATCGGAGGCGCCGGAAGGATCGGAGGCGTCGGAAGGGTCGGAGGCGCCGGTGGTCTTGCGAATCCGGGAGGGTTCGACGGCGGCGAGGGCGAATGCGCGCGTTACGTTTGGTCCGCCGGAAAACGTCGTCGGCAAGCGCGCGGCCTTGCCCGACGCGGCGGAGGTCGACCGCGAAACGATCACGCGCCCGGTTCTGACGACGACGGGTTACGTGCTTCCGCGCAGGCGGAACGTCGTCGGGAGGGCGCGCTGATGTGCGGCGGCGGGAGTACGCCGAAGGTCGTCGAGCGCGACCCGCTGCGCGCGACCTTGCCTGGCGGCGTATCTCGTAGCTTGAGGAGCGGCGTGTTCGCCGTGTCGCGGCACGGCGCGCGCCGGTTTTTTCGGACGAAAAAAAACCGGAACCCTTGTCTCTGGCAGAGTTTCCGGCCTGTAGCATTACGGACAGTAAAGTGGTGGAGACGGGCGGGATCGAACCGCCGACCTATTGATTGCGAACCAATCGCTCTCCCAGCTGAGCTACGCCCCCACGAAGAACGTGAATTCTACGCGGCCGTTCCCTTGCCGTCAATGACCGTGAAAACCGAAAAGCCGGCCCCCACTTCCCTCTCTTCGGTTTTTTCGGTGCGGCTCGTGGTCAGGCGGAGAATTGCGAACGATTTGGAAGGATTCGAAGGATTCAAACGATCCTTTTCCCAGCGGTTTCGAAGCGTCGGAATAAAAAGGGTCCATCCGGCGACAGGCCCTTTCCCAAATGAATCAGGAAGCCCGAAGTCGGAAAAATTATTTCTTTTTCTTTCCTTTGACGGCGGCGACGGCTTTTTTGAAAGTCGCACCCGCGGAAAACCTCGGAACGGTCGTTGCGGGAATCTTGAGCTTTTCTTTCGTCTTGGGGTTTCTTCCTTCGCGGGCGGCGCGGTACGCGGATTTGAACGAACCGAAGCCGACGAGGCTTACGCCGTCTCCTCTGACCACGGCTTGTACGATAGTGTCTACGACAGCGTCCAAGGCTTTTCCGGCCGCCGCTTTGGATAGGTCGGTCTTGTCGGCGATCGCTTCAATCAGCTCAGCTTTGTTCATTTTCTCTCCTGTGTGTTGATGATGGAAAAAATTTCCAGACCCGGCCGCAATTCTTACATTTTGCGTTTCTGCTGTGAAGAGGGGGAGGGGTCGAATTTGTAAAAAAAGTCATGAAAATGGTTTCATTCTTTCCCAAACCGTCCCCGTCGGCACCGCCTTGCGTGAGGGTCTTGGGCTTTACTGTGCGCATGCTTTGGCTTTCCTTCGGGAGGGCTTTGACCGCGCAAGCAGAGGTTTCAGGAAATGCCCCGTATAGCTCCCAAGGTCGTCGGCGACCGTTTTCGGCGTCCCGGCGACGAGGACTCTGCCACCGCCGTCGCCGCCTTCAGGGCCGAGGTCGACGATCCAGTCGGCGGTTTTGATGACGTCGAGGTTGTGTTCGATGACGACGACCGTATTCCCCTGGTCGGTGAGCCGATGAAGCACGTCGAGCAGCATCGCGATATCCTGGAAATGCAGGCCGGTCGTCGGTTCGTCGAGGATGTAGAGCGTGCGACCCGTGTCGCGTTTGGAAAGTTCGAGCGCGAGCTTGACGCGCTGCGCTTCGCCGCCCGAGAGCGTCGTCGCCGATTGTCCGAGCGTGATATACGAGAGTCCGACGTCGACGAGCGTTTGCAGCTTGCGCGCGATCGCGGGGACGGCGTCGAAGAATTCGCGCGCCTGTTCGACCGTCATTTGCAGGATGTCGTGGATGTTTTTTTCCTTGTACCGGATTTCGAGCGTTTCGCGGTTGTAGCGCTTGCCGTGGCAGACGTCGCAGGAGATATAGATGTCGGGCAGGAAGTGCATTTCGACCTTGATCACGCCGTCGCCCTGGCAGGCTTCGCAGCGCCCGCCCTTGACGTTGAACGAGAAGCGCCCGGGACTGTAGCCCCTCGATCGCGCCTCCGGGACGCCGGAAAAGAGTTCGCGGATCGGTGTCAGGAGACCTGTATAGGTCGCGGGGTTCGAGCGCGGCGTCCGCCCGATCGGCGACTGGTCGACGCTGATGACCTTGTCGAAGTGGTCGAGGCCGACGATTTCGTCGTGTTCGGCGACGTCCGTCGACGAGGCGTAGAGGTGCCTTGCGGCAGCCGCGTAGAGCGTGTCGTTGACGAGCGTCGATTTGCCCGAACCCGAAACGCCGGTGACGCAGGTAAGGAGTCCGACCGGAACTTCGACCGTCACATTTTTGAGGTTGTTGCCGCGTGCGCCGACGATTTTCAGGAAACGCGCCGGGTCGGGGCGGCGGGTTTTCCCGGGCATTTCGACCCGGCGGCGTCCGGCGAGATAGTCGCCGGTGAGCGACGCCGGGGCGGACTCGATACGCTCCGGCGTCCCCTCGGCGACGACGAAGCCGCCGTGGACTCCCGCGCCGGGGCCGATGTCGACGACGTGGTCGGCGCTTCGGATCGCGTCCTCGTCGTGCTCGACGACGATGACGGTGTTTCCGATGTCGCGCAGGTGGCGCAGTGTTTTCAAGAGACGGTGATTGTCGCGCTGGTGCAGGCCGATCGACGGTTCGTCGAGCACGTACATGACGCCGGTCAAACCCGAACCGATTTGCGAGGCGAGCCGGATGCGCTGCGCTTCGCCGCCCGAGAGCGTTTCGGCCGAACGGTCGAGCGAGAGGTAGTCGAGGCCGACGTCGATCAGAAATTGCAGGCGCCCCGTGATCTCCTTCAGCACTTTTTCGGCGATCTCTTTTTTGTTTCCGGCAAGTTCGAGTTCGAGAAAGTAGTCGCGCGCCCGCGCGAGCGGGAGGCGGTTGATTTCGTGGAGCGTCAGCGCCTGCGCGCCGGACCCGATGCGGACGTGGCGCGCGTCCTTGCCGAGGCGCGCGCCGCCGCACGCCGGACACGGCGTCGTGCTGATGAGTTTGGCGAGTTCCTCGCGCGCGGCGGGCGAGTCGGTCTCGCGGTAACGGCGCTCGAAATTGCGGACGATCCCCTCGAAGGGATGCGTGCGGTAGGCGCTGAAATAACGAAAGCGGATCGGCTCTTCGCCCGAACCGTAAAGCAGAATCTCCCGGATGCGATCGGGGAGTTCGCAAAACGGCGTATCGAGGTCGAAACGATAATGCGCGGCGATCGCGCGGAGCAACTGGAGGGTGAAGTGATTGTCCCAGCCGCGTATCGCGCCCGCCTTCAGGGAAAGGTCGGGGCGGGTCACGATCCGTTTGGCGTCGAAGAACTCGATGACGCCGAGGCCGTCGCATTCCGGGCACGCGCCGATCGGGTTGTTGAACGAGAAAATCCGGGGTTCGAGTTCGGGCAGGGAATACGAGCACAGCGGACACGCGAACTTCGCCGAAAAAACGTGCTCCTTCCCGGAGTCCATTTCGCACGCGACCGCGCGACCGTCGGCGTGGCGCAGCGCGGTTTCGAAGGATTCGGCGAGGCGCTGGCGCATGTCTTCGCGGATTCTCAGGCGGTCGACGACGATATCGACGTCGTGCTTTTTCGTCTTGGCGAGTTTCGGCAGCGCGTCGATCTCGTGGATTTGCCCGTCGATGCGCAGGCGCGAAAACCCCTGCGCGCGCAAGTCGGCGAAAAAGTCGGCGTGTTCGCCCTTTCTGCCGACGACGACGGGCGAAACGATCATCAGCTTCGTTTCAAGAGGCAGCGCGAGCACGTGGTCGACCATCTGCGAGATCGTCTGAGATTCGAGCGGCAGGTCGTGGTCGGGGCAATGCGGCGTTCCGGCGCGCGCGAACAAGAGGCGCAAATAGTCGTGAATCTCGGTGACCGTCCCGACCGTCGAACGCGGGTTGTGGCTCGTCGCCTTCTGCTCGATCGAAATCGCCGGCGAAAGCCCTTCGACGAGGTCGACGTCGGGTTTGTCCATGCGCTGCAAGAACTGCCGCGCGTACGCGGAAAGCGACTCGACGTAGCGCCGCTGCCCCTCGGCGTAGAGCGTGTCGAACGCGAGCGAAGACTTTCCCGAACCCGAAAGCCCGGTGACGACGATCAGCCGGTCGCGGGGCAGATCGAGGTCGATGTTTTTCAGATTGTGCGTACGCGCACCGCGAATCCGTATCAGGTGTCGCTCGTCCATTGCGATGATGTTTCGGGGGATTTATAAACGTGGATTCAGTTTCTTCAAGATACAAAACACCGCGGGGGATTCATGAAATCCCCGGCGGGCGTTTTGAATTCCGGTCGTCTTCAGGGACGCAAGTGTAGCGTATTTTCAGGCCGTCCTGACGCTTATCGGCCTTTGCGACGGGCGATTCGTGACGATCGCATCGCCGGCGCGCTCCTGCGCCGTAAAGGACGCCATTTACAAAGCACGAAAATTGCTTTAGGATTCGACCCCCATGATTCACGCCAAATATCTGATCATGTTCTTCTTCTCGCTCGTCTGCGTTTTCGGCGGCGTTTCCCGCATCGCGGCCGAGGAGATTCCGGAAGTTCCCGACGAGCTGGCTTTGCTGCTCGAACGCTATACGGACAAGTCCGACGAACTCATTCGCGCGTCGATCAAGCACGTCAACACCGACTACCGTTACGGCGGCGCGTCGCCGGAAGAGGGCTTCGATTGCAGCGGCTTCGTCCAGTGGGTCTTCAAAGAAGCGGTCGGGAAGGAACTGCCGCGCACCGCGAAGGCGCAGAGCCGGTTCGGGCGTGCCGTTCGTCGGAACGAACTCGAACCCGGAGACCTCATCTTCTTCAATACCTTGCGCCGCGCGTTCTCGCACGTCGGAATCTACGTCGGCAAGGGGCATTTCATCCATTCGCCGAGAACCGGCGCAAAAATCCGCGTCGACGACATGCGGGGGAAGTACTGGTCGCAGCGCTTCAGCGGCGCCCGGCGGGTCGTCGAGAACACCTTCCCGCGTAGTTGACGCTTTCCCAAAAGGCGCTTTTCGGTTCGAACCGACGCCATGATTCCCTGGATAAACGCGGACGATGAATTTCCACCGGTCGAGCGCGCGCCGTCCCGGTACGGCGGACTGATCTGCGCGGGCGGCGATCTTTCGCCGGAGCGTCTGCTCGCCGCGTACCGCCGTGGTATTTTCCCCTGGTTTTCGCCGGGAGAGCCGATCCTTTGGTGGAGTCCCGACCCGCGAATGGTCCTCTACCCCGAAGAATTCAGAACGACGCGATCCTTGCGGCAAACGCTTCGCAAAGGCGATTACGAGCTGCGCTTCGACGACGACTTTGCCGCCGTGATCCGGGCGTGCGCCGATACGCCGCGCAAGGGGCAGGACGGCACGTGGATCACGCCGGAAATGCAGGAAGCGTATACTCGGCTCTTCGATCTTGGGTTCGCGCACGCGGTCGAAACCCGCGTCGACGGCGAACTCGTCGGCGGGCTCTACGGCGTCGCCGTCGGAAAAATTTTCTACGGCGAATCGATGTTCTCGCACCGCCCCGACGCTTCGAAAATCGCAATGGCGCACCTCGTCCGCTTCCTCGCCGCGCGCGGCTTCGGACTGATCGACTGCCAGATGAAAACCCGCCATTTGGCTTCGCTCGGCGCGCGCGAAATTCCCCGCGCGCGTTTCATCGAGAGCGTCCGCGCGCTGACCGCGATCGAACCGCTGAAAGAAAGCTGGGCGAAGGCCCCGGGCGAAGTGTTCGACCCTTTTTGAAAGGGAATGGATACTTTCCCCGGTTTTTTTACGGATTTTTCCGTCGAATTCTCCCGTCGATTTGCGCAATCCATCAAATTCGCATAAGATGAAACAAAACGATGGGGTGCTGTGACTTGCGGCAACCGTTTGAAACCGTTCTGTTGAGTTTTGATGAAAGGGTCGCGGAAATGCCGATCGAATCCTCGATGATACAGGCCGAACTCGAAGAAGCGCGGGAATTGCTCCAATGGCTTCATTTGCGGGAGCTTTTTTCAGACGACCCCGGCCGTGCAAAGCGTTTGAGCCTTTCCCTCGACGGGATTCACTGCGATTTTTCCAAGCAGCGCGTGACCCCTGATACCTTGCGCCTCCTGTGCGCGTGGGCCGAGGAATCCGGCGTCGGCGACGCCATTGCCGACATGTTTGCCGGAAAGCGGATCAACCGCTCGGAGGATCGTCCCGCCTTGCACGTTGCGTTGCGCCGCTTCTCCGGGCCTTTCCCGGACGAGGCCTTCGACGTGATGCCCGACGTTTTGGCGACGCGCGAGCGCATGGCGGTCTTCGCCGAAGAACTGCGCGGGGGCGAAGGCGACGCGCCGATACGGGACGTCGTCAATATCGGGATCGGCGGTTCGGACCTCGGCCCGAAGATGATGACGTACGCGATGCGTTCGATCGCGCACCCGACGCTGCGAATCCACACCGTTTCCAACCTCGACGGCGCGCAACTCGCGCCGCTTTTGCAAACGCTCGACCCGCGCGCGACGCTTTTCATCGTCGTCAGCAAAACCTTCACGACGCAGGAAACCCTGCTCAACGCGCACACGGCGCGTTCCTGGCTCGCGGCGAACCTGGGCGAGGCGGCGGACCTGCGGAATTACTTCGCGGCGATTTCGAGCAACGTCGAAAAAGCCGTCGATTTCGGCGTCGCGCCCGAACGCATCTTCCCGATCCGGGACTGGGTCGGCGGCCGCTATTCGCTGTGGTCGGCCGTCGGGCTCGCGCTGATGACCGCGATCGGCCCGCAGGCTTTCGACGCGATGCTCCGCGGTGCCGAGAGAATCGACGAACACTTCCGAACGGCGCCCTTTCTTCGCAATCTGCCGGTGCTCATGGCGCTGATCGGCGTCTGGAACACGAATTTCCTCGGCGCGGAAACGAGCGCCGTATTGCCGTACAACGAATCGCTCCGCTATTTCCCGCCCTTCTTGCAGCAGTTGGAGATGGAAAGCAACGGGAAGTCGGTCGGCGTCGACGGCAAACGGCTTCAG
>JAISDL010000081.1 GCA_031264825.1 Accumulibacter sp.
CGCGAACATGGAAGAGATGGCGTCGTCGCTGCGCGTCGTGCGAATCGACGATGACGGCGCGCCCGACCCCTTCGTGATCGAGCGCGTCGAACCCGCGCCGCTCCCCGTCCGGGAAAAACTTCCGGCGGCCCAGCAGAAATGAGCGCATAGGTTGGGGTGAGCGTAGCGATGCCCAACGTCTCGCTTGCGCGAAGCGCAAGCCATTTCAGGGATCAGGAGACAGGGATCAGATCGGTTAGGAATTGTCTATAAATAATCTTTACAGTTAGATGTTCATAGGTTATACTGTAAAGCATGGCAGATAAAGACGAAAGCGCATTGAAAATGCGCATAGACATCATGCTCCCGTCGCTCAACGAGTTCCAGCGAAGACGGTTTTTGTCTGTAGAGGCAAAATCGATTGGCAGGGGCGGGATAACGCTTGTGAGTCGGCTTTCCGGGATGTCGCGCCAAACGCTGACGGAAGGGGTAAAGCAGCTTGATTCCCCCGTAGTGGAACTGCCCAAACAAGGGCGGTGTCGAAAATCTGGAGGTGGGAGGAAACCCGTATGGGAAGAGAAGCCTGAAATATTGGATGCCCTATCGGGCTTGCTGGAAGCGCACACGAAGGGTGATCCGATGAGGTTGTTGCTTTGGACAAACAAGAGTCTGCGCAAGCTTTCCGCCGCACTGTCACAAGAAGGCTTCTCCGCCAACAAAGACACCATCGGGTGTATGCTGAAAATGCTCGGATACGGCTTGCAGTCGGACAAAAAAACCTTGACGGTCAAGCCGTCCCATCCGGATCGCAACGCCCAGTTCGAGCACATAAACGAGGAAGCGAAGAAAGCGGTTGCCTGTGGATGCCCTGTGCTTTCTATTGATGCGAAGAAGAAAGAGAACGTGGGCAACTTCAAGAACGGAGGCAAAACGTATCGGCCTCACAAGTCGCCGACAGAGGTGCTTGATCATGACTTCCCCCTGCCGGAGCTTGGGAAGGCGACCCCATTCGGGGTATACAACATTTTTAAAAACAAAGGCTTCGTGAATGTCGGGCTGAGCGCCGACACGGCCGTGTTCGCAGTGGAGTCCCTACGGAAGTGGTGGTACGCGGAAGGTATCTGCGATTACAACGGCGCCGCTAAAATCGTACTCACCGCCGACGGTGGCGGCAGCAACGGGAGCCGAAACAGGCTTTGGAAATTAGAATTGCAGAAATTCGCGGACGAGATAGGAAAGGACATCCAAGTGTTGCACTATCCGCCAGGAACAAGCAAGTGGAACAAGATCGAGCATCGGATGTTTTCGTTCATCAGCAAGAACTGGCAGGGCGTGCCGCTCATCAGCGCCTCGGTCATAGTAAACCTGATCGGAGCAACGAGAACGGAGAAAGGGCTGTCAATCCGATGCGTCCTCGACGAGGCAATATACGAAAAGGGCATTGAAGTCACGGACAAAGAGTTTGAATCCATCAATATCACAAAAGATGACTTTCACGGAGAGTGGAACTATACAATATGTAAGAATACAGATTAAATGCACAATCTAATTATAGACAATTCCTTAGCGGCGGCTTCGCCGCCGGAGTGACGAAACCCCACCAGTATAGGTTGGGGTGAGCGAAGCGAAGCCCAACGTCTCGCTTGCGCGAAGCGCAAGCCACTTCAGGAATCAGGGATCAGAAGACAAGAACCGCGAAACACGGACACGCGCGAAAAAGTTTTGGGAATACCGACCTTTCGCGTCTTTCGCGTTTTTCGCGGTTGAAATCGGTTTTCAGCGGAAAACCATACGCCTGCGGAATCGTTGGGGTTCGCTACGCTCACCGCCAACCTATACCGCCAAGATCAAGCGTAGGAATCGAGCTGCATGCCGACCAGATTGGTCTGCCCCGCACTCTGGTAGAAACCGATCTCGCCGGAAGCCCCGGTGCCGCCCGTCCCCCGTCCGCCGAACGCGGACGCGGTTTCGGCGTTTTGTCTGCGCGCCGCCTCCTCGGCCGCTTTTTCTTCCTCTTCGAGAAGAGACGCTTCGCGCGCCTGCGCGGCCTCCTCGCGCTTGATCTGGGCGAGTTCGATCTGCGCGTCGCCTTCCAGCTTGGTCGCCTTCGCCGCGATGCTCCTGTCTTGCGGCGAAGGGTCCGCGGGCGCGAGCGCCGCCGCGCGGATATGCCGCGCCTTGGGAATCGTTTCTTCGGGCGTTTTACCCGGCGACGTATCGATCGAGACCTCGCCGCCGATCGCGTAACGGCGGTTGTCCGGCCCCGTCTGATACGTATAGCTCGGTCCGCCCCGGACAAGGCTCCCGCCGACGGCCATGTGCGCCTGCTCGTGGCGATGGACTTCCTGGTCTCTCTGCTTGAGTTTCTGGACTTCGCGCTGCTGGTCGGCCGTCAGTTCTTCCTTGCCCGGCGTCTTTTCGGTCTTGTCCGAAGCGCCCGAAGCGTTCGACCTGTCCACGGAATCGCTCCGCCTCTGGCCGGAAACGCCGGCGGAAAGCGCCTCGTTTCTCGACGTTTGCGCATTGTATGGCGCAAACCGGTCGAGTCCGAAAAACGCGGAAGCAGCGGTCGCACTCTGGATCATAAGTTCAAAGCCTTCACCCGAATGGCGGCAGGCGCAATCGCAACCCGGACGCCCTCACGTTTAGATTAATACACAAAGCGACGATATTCAAGCCGGGATTGCTTGATCCGATTGCCCCTTCTGGGAAATAATCAAGCAGGGAAGGATTCTTCCCCTCTGTGTTGTGTCGCCCAGTGACGGGCGAAAATTGAAAAATGAACGAAAACTCTACCTTGCAAGTTTCTGATTCCGACGATCTGGACGAAGCGCCTGTCTGGACGGCGGAGGATTTCGCCAACGCTGTGCACCGCGTCGGCCTGAAACCCGTCGGGAAAAAAGTGAACGAGAAAACACCTTTACAGATTTCTGATTCCGACGATCTGGACGAGGTACCTCCCCTGACGGCGGAGGATTTCGCCAACGCTGTGCACCGCGTCGGCCTGAAACCCGTCGGGGAAGCCCGCAGAAACTGAGGCAAGCGCGTAGGGGCACGGCGCGCCCATCAGGGATCAGGAATCAGATGAAAACCGATCGGGGTTTCAAAGCTTTTTCTCCGGCGGCGAAGCCGCCGCTCACTGATCTGTTTCCTGTTTCCTGTTTCCTGTTTCCTGTTGAGTGAGCATTTCCTTCGCGTGTTTCCTGGTAATCGGCGTGATTTCGATTCCGCCGAGCATCCGGGCGATCTCTTCGACGCGGTCCTTCGGGTCGAGCAACTCGACGCGGCTTCGGATGCCGTCGCCCTCCCCGGTTTTCACGACCTGCCACTGCCAATTCGCGCGCGCGGCGACCTGCGGCAAATGCGTGACGCAGAGAATCTGCCGTTCTTCGCCCAAGCGGCGCAGCAATCGCCCGACGATTTCAGCGACGCCGCCGCCGATCCCGGCGTCGACCTCGTCGAAAACCAGCGTCGGGACGCGCGCCGCCTGACTCGCGACGACCTGGATCGCCAGACTGATCCGCGAGAGTTCGCCGCCCGAGGCAACCTTGGCGAGCGGGCGCGTCGCGTCGCCGGAGAGTCCCGCGATGCGGAATTCGACCTTTTCGAAGCCCTGCGCGCCGCCGATTTTCAACGGTGACAGCGCCGCCTCGAAACGCCCTCCGCCGAGCGCGAGGTCCTGCATGATCCGGCTGATTTCGGTCCCCAGCCTTTCGGCCGCCTCGGCGCGCTTCGCGGAAAGCGCATGCGCGCTTGCATCAAACCGGAGCCGCAGCGTTTTTTCGCGCGCCTCCAGCGCCACGGTATCGGACGCTTCGCGGAACGCGAGCATTTTTTCTTGGCATTGCCGGAGCAATTCGGGAAGATTTTCGGGCTTCGTCCGAAACTTGCGCGCGCACGCGAGGATCGCTTCGATCCGGCTTTCGACTTCCTCCAGACGGCGCGGGTCGATGTCGACGCGCTCCGCGTAGCGCCGAAGCGCCGAAACCGACTCGGAAAGTTCGGCGCTGACCGAATGCAAAAGCGCCGAAATCTCCGACAGGGCGGGGTCGAATTCGACGAGGCCGTCGAGCCTGCGAAGCGCCGCGTCGATCTGCTTGCCGCACGACAAATCGTCTTCGGACAAGAGCGAAACGACGAACTGCGCGCCTTCGAGCAGACCCGCCGCGTGCGCGAGGCGCGTGTGCTCGACGCCAAGCTCACTCCAGTCGTCCGGCGAAAATCCGAGCGCTTCGAGTTCCTTGAGCTGCCATTCGGTCTCTTCGCGCTCCCTGGCCTGCGCCTCCGAGTTTTCCCTTGCGCTCTTCAGCTTCTCGGCGGCGGCGCTCCACTCGCGCCACGCCGAGGCGACTTCCGCCGCCAAAGGCTCCAGCGCGCCCCACGAATCGAGGATTCCGCGCTGAACGTCCTCGCGCAATAAAGACTGGTGCGCGTGCTGACCGTGGATGTCGATGAGCACCTCGGTCGCCTCTTTGAGTTGCTGCAAGGTGACGGGCGACCCATTGAGGTAGGCGCGCGAGCGGCCGCCCGCGTCGACGACGCGACGCAGCAGAAAACCGTCGGCCGCGTCGAGGTCGTGCCGGGAAAGCCAGTCGAGAAGTTCCGGCGCGTCGGGCGCGTCGAATTCCGCCGAGACCTCGGCGCGCTCGCACCCGGCGCGAATCAGCGCGGTGTCCGCCCGGTCGCCCAAGGCAAACGCGAGCGCGTCGATGAGGATCGACTTCCCCGCGCCCGTCTCGCCGGTCAGAACGCTGAACCCTTCGCCGAATTCGAGTTCCAGACGGTCGACGAGCACGAAGTCCCGAATCGACAGGCGGCGCAACATGCTCTCAGACCGCCCTTTCCCGCGCGCGCGCCGAATGCCCCGACTCCTCGTTCCAGTGGAGTTTTTCCCTCAGCATGGCAAAGTAGCTGTACCCCGGCGGATGAAGAAAACAGATCGAGACCTTCGCCCGGCGAATCCGCAGCGTATCGCGGACGCGCAGGTCGAAGCGCACCTGCCCGTCGAGGTGCGCGCGCGCGTCGATCGACCGGACGAGACGTATTTCGATGACGTTTTTATCGGCGACGAGGAGCGAACGGTTAGTCAGCGAATGCGGACACAGCGGGACGAGCGCGACGCCGGAAATCTGCGGATGCAGAATCGGGCCGTTGGCCGAAAGCGAATACGCCGTCGAACCCGTCGGCGTCGAAACGATCAGCCCGTCGGCGTGAAGGCCGTAGACGAAGACACCGTCGACGAAAAGCTCGAACTCGATCAGCCGGCTGATCCCGCCCTTATCGACGACGACTTCGTTGAGCGCGAGACCCGAAGTGATCACCTCGCCGTCGCGGACGACCTGCGCTTCGAGCAACATCCGCTCCTCGGGCAGAAAATCCCCGCGCAAAAGGCTGTCCATGCTCAAGTGCAAGTCGTCGCGCGCGATGTCGGTCATGAAGCCCAAGTGCCCTTGATTGACGCCGACGAGCGGGACGCGGTAGGGCGCGAGCTGCCGCGCCGTATGGAGCATCGTTCCGTCGCCGCCCAGGACGATCGCGAGGTCGGCGCGCGCGCCGATTTCGGCGAAATTGCAGACCTCCCAGCACGGCGGCGGCGTCGAAGCGTCGAAATTGCTCGCCGTCGCCTTCTCGATCAGGACGGCGACTCCGCGCTTACTGAGAGGTCGAGCCAAGGTCGCCAAAAGACCCGAAAGGTCGCGGCTGTGGTATTTCCCCACCAAAGCGATCGTTTTCGGCGGAATCCGAAGCGGATGCGAAAGAGAGGCAGTCAGTACGTCATCGGTTTCCATGCAAGGGTTCAGACCTCGTTTTATTCTTGCGGCCGATCCCTTAAGGGCTTCGACCGGCGCGAGACCCATATTATCCTAGTTTTCAGGTATCAGATGTCAGGGATCAGGAATCAGGAATCAGGTATCAGGAATCAGGAGACAGGGATCAGATCGGTCAGCGGCGGCGTTGCCGCCGATCAGGAATCAGAGGACAGGAGACGGGAGACAGAGAATTCTTGCGGCCTTCGGCCGGAGAAAAATCTTTGATCACCCGATCGGTGGCTCAACGATCTTTCTCCGGCGGCGAAGCCGCTGCTTGCTGATCTGTTTCCTGATTCCTGATTCCTGATACCTGAGGCCGAAGGCCGTTCTGTCCTCAGTCCTCCGATACGAAATATTGGCACTCTATACACAAGAGTGCTAATATAACGCCCCAGGAGGCGCAAACCACATGACCCAAGCTCTGACTTTTCCGACGATTTCCGCCGTAGGCAATCTCGACGCCTACATCCAGGCGGCGAAACGCTTTCCCGTCCTGACGGAAGAAGAGGAATTCCGTCTGGCTGGGCGTTTCCGCGAAAAGAACGACCTCGAAGCGGCGCGTCAACTGGTTCTTTCGCACCTGCGGCTGGTCATCTCGATCGCGCGGGGCTATCTGGGCTACGGATT
>JAISDL010000102.1 GCA_031264825.1 Accumulibacter sp.
TCATGGCGAATCCTTCCCCTCCCTCCCCGGCTCGACAAATCCAGGCTCGCCCGGGCCGGCTTGTTTTTTGTACCCGAAGATAATGCCTTGCGGAGATTCCTCGATTTTCTGCAAAACGCGATTGAGTTCGCGCAGGCTCGTCGTCAATTCCGAACCGATCTCGTCGATCCGCAGCGTCGGCGCGCCCGAAGCGTCGGGCGGAGAGCCGAGCGCGAGGTCGAGTTTATTCCCCGCGCTCTCCAGGCGAGCGACGAGTCCGCGCGCCTCGGCAAAAAAAGGCGCGGCCTCGCCGACGGTCTTTCCGGCACCCGCCAAAATCGCGTCGAGCCGGCGAATGTTCTCCTGCGTCATGAAAGCCTTGAGCCGCTCCGAGACTTCGCGCGCGTTGACGCTCGCCGTTTCGAGGTTCGAGAGCGTCGCGGAAATCTTCTTTCTGTTCTCCGGCCCCAGAATTTCGTTGACCGACGTCAGGACGTCCTGGAGGTCGCCGAGCGTCGCCGAACCCGCGCTCGCGATTTCGTTCAGCGACAGCGTCTTGCGCATCGGGATGCGCGGCAAGCTCCCTTCGGGCGCGACGAGAGGGTCGGCGTTTTTTTCGGTTTCGTCGAGCAGGATGTGAGCGATCCCCGTCACGCCTTGCGACCCCAGTTGCGCGACGGTTCCTTTCGTGATCGGAACGCCCTGGCGAACACGGATGTGTATCAGCGTGCTGCCGGGGTTGGCCGGGTCGAATTCGATCGACACGACGCGCCCGACGCGAACGCCCCGGTAACGCACCTGCCCCTGGACGCTCAGACCCGAAATGCTCGCCGACGTCGTGACGATATAATCGTCCATCGCCTCGCGCGTCCCTCCGAACCACCAGACCGCGAAAACGACCGCCATGCCGAGAAGCAAGGTAAAAGCCCCGGCCATCAATGCGTGAGAACGATTTTCCATGATTCGGCGCGTTTCCTCTTCCTGATTCCCTTTCCAAGTCGTCCGTGGCGCTCCTTCCACGGCGGGCTGCAAACCCACCCCCGCCCGATCGGCGCGACAAAGCGAATCAACAAGCGCGCAAGGGCTTCGGGATCGAATTATTGAGGATAGCGTATGCTCGCGCGGCGTGCAAGCCCAGTCAGGAGACAGAAGACAGGCAACAGGAGACAGAGGCTATAGGTTGGGCTGAGCTTGCGAAGCCCAACGTTCCGCATGCGCTGGAATGGCGGAAAAAACAGAACGGCCTTCGGCATCAGGAATCGGGAATCAGATGAAAACCGATCGGAATTTTGTTACTCTTCTCCGGTGGCAACGCCGCCGCCAACTTCATCCAACCGCTGACCGCTGATCCCTGATACCTGAATACTGAAACATGCCTCTCGTCTTCTTCAACGCTGAAAAGCTCGCGCGGAAACTGCGCCGGAACGAAGTAGGCAATAAAGAACGCTACTGTTATCTGGCTGCGGGCAGTCTGGCGACCATTCTCTTCATGTATTCCGGTTTTTTTCCGTTCAACACCAAGTGGTCGATGCTCAAAGCCCTGGAATTTTCCTGCGCCCTGGGGATCAATCTGATCGGATTCTGCGCAATTTTTACCCTGCTCAAAGAGGAAACGACCGAACGACTCGTCTCCGACTTCATCTGTCTGTCGTTCCCCGTTGTGAATACGCTGTACGCCGTCGTTTGGGGGTTTTTCTGGCTGGTCAACGAGTTTTTATCCAACAAAACCATCAACCTCGCGTATTTCATCTTCGGGTATCGCGTCAATTACGTGGTGGCGGTCAATCCGCGGTACTGGTTCTTTGCATCAACGGCATTCCTGTCGAATACGATCCTCCAGATTGCCTTTTTCTTCTGGATTTTTCGCCTGCTCAAGAAAGCCAAGCGCCCACTCGACCCCTTGGACTCTTGAAAATCCGCTTTTCGCCGCCATTTGAACTACGGCGATTTTTTGAAACCTGTCGGGGCCTGAGTATCTGGTATCATTTTTCGCCGTGGAAACTTATCCTTCGATGAAAACGAGCGAATCCCCTTAAAAAGCATGGTTTCCGTTGCACATTCCGTTGCGGCGCAGGCCGGCTTTGAAGATTCCCTGGCGATTCTGGGGAAAGGCTTGCCCCCCGCGGATGCCGAGACGCTTCGTCGGGCAGCCGAGCACGCGCGTTCGTTTTACGGCGATTCCAGGCTCGGCAGCGGAGAGGGCGCGTGGTCTCACGCTCTGGGGATGGCGCTGATCCTCGCGGGGCTTCGCCTCGACGCCGACAGCCGGCTCGCGGCGCTCCTTTTCGCCGCGCCGACCTACGACGACCAAGCCGTCAAAAAAATCGAGGAGGCTTTCGGCGCCGCGCCGGCGCGCCTCGTCAAGGGCGTCTCGCGGCTCAACGACCTGCGGCCGATCACGCATGGTTTTGTCGCGACCTCGGACGAGAGCGGCGAAGAAAACCCCGCCGAGATGAAGGCGCAGATCGAGATTCTGCGGAAAATGCTCCTTGCGATGGTCGAGGACATTCGGGTCGTCCTGCTCAGGCTGGCCTCGCGGACGCAGACCTTGCGCCATTGCGCGGAGACCGAAGACCCGCTTCGTCCGCAGGTCGCGCGCGAGACGCTGGCGCTTTATTCGCCGCTTGCGAACCGCTTGGGCGTCTGGGAACTGAAATGGGAACTCGAAGACCTTTCTTTTCGTTTTCTTCACCCCGACATCTATAAAACGATCGCGCAGCAGATCGACGAAAAACGCGGCGAGCGCGAGCGCTTCATCACCGACGCGGTCGCGCGCCTGAAGGGCGAACTCGCGTCGGTCGGCATCGAAGGCGAAATCTACGGCCGTCCGAAGCACATCTACAGCATCTGGAACAAGATGCGCAAGAAAGGTCTTGATTTTTCAGAGGTTTATGATGTGCGCGCGCTGAGGGTCATCGTCGACGAGGTCAAGGATTGCTATACGACGCTCGGCCTCGTGCACAACCTCTGGACTCCGATCCCGAAGGAATTCGACGATTACATTTCGAACCCGAAAACGAATAATTACCGCTCCCTGCATACCGCCGTGCGCTGCCCGGACGGGCGCTCGCTCGAAGTGCAGATACGGACGAAGGAGATGCACCGGCACGCCGAACTCGGCGTCGCGGCGCACTGGCGTTACAAGGAAGGCGAGAAATCGGCCTCCGAAAGCGAGTACAGCGGGAAAATCGCCTGGCTGCGGCAGCTTCTGACGTGGAAGGACGAGGTCACCGATTCGTCCGACTGGGTCAGGCATTACAAGGAAGCGGCGTTCGACGAAACGATCTATATCATGACCCCGCAGGGGCGCGTCGTCGACCTGCCGCGCGGCGCGACGCCGATCGATTTCGCGTACCGGGTCCATACCGACCTCGGCCACCGTTGCCGGGGCGCGAAGGTCGACGGCGCGCTCGTGACGCTGAACACGCCGCTTGAAACGGGGCAGCGCGTCGAGATCGTCGCGGCCAAGCAAGGCGGCCCGTCGCGCGACTGGCTCAACCCCTCGCTCGCGTATTTGTTCACGCGGCGCGCGCGCGCGAAGGTCCGGCAGTGGTTTTCCGCGCGCGCGCACGAAGAGGCGATCACCGAAGGCCGCGCGCTCATCCTGCGCGAGTTGCAGCGCAGGGGCGAGACGGGGCTGGGCTTCGACGAGGTCGCGGCGAGGCTCGGTTTTGCAAAGCCCGAAGAAATGTTCCTCGCGGCGGCGCGCGGAGACATCAAGCAACTCCAGTCGCTGCTGCGCGCGCCGGACGCGGCTTCGAGCGTGCCCGACGACGCGCCGCTGATCCGAAAATCGCATTCGGGCGACGAGTCCGACAAGGGCATCCTGATCGTCGGAATCGACAAGCTGATGACGCAGTTGGCGTCGTGCTGCAAACCCGCGCCTCCCGACCCGATCATCGGTTTCGTGACGCGCGGGAAAGGCGTTTCGATCCACCGCGCGGATTGTCCGAATTTCGCGCATCTCGAAGCGATGCACCCCGAGCGCATCGTCGAGACCGCGTGGGGCGGGCAGACCGAGGGCGTTTTCGCCGTCGATATCGTCGTCGAGGCGAACGACCGCCAGGGCCTCCTGCGCGACGTTTCCGAAGTCTTCACGCGCGAAAAGATCAACGTCGTCGCCGTCAGCTCGCAATCGAAACAGGATTCGGCGTATATGTGCTTTACCGCCGAGATCAGCCACGTGAGCCAGCTCAAGCGCACGCTGTCGCAGATTCTGGAAGTCGGCGGCGTGCTCAGCGCACGACGCGCTTGATTCCGTCCTGAATCGCCTGTGGTTTTGTCGACTCGCCTTGCCGTACGGCGAGTACTGTCTGCGGCTCGTCTTCTCGCCACAGGCAATTCATGAACGGAATCACCTTTGTCCCAATCAAGCGTGACTCTGACGACTTTGCTCCGCGTGAAGGCCTTGTTGCTCTCGTTTCGCTCCGCCTCTGCGGCGCCACCTAAATGAGATATTCGATTTCCACCGGCTTCACGGCGCTACTGTCGTGCAGCGCGCCGAAAACCTCGCGTTTGAGCACGCCGAAATCCGACGAAGAGCGGTCGCGGGGAGCGGGTAGATCCACGACGATGTTTGCCGTCACGTGCCCCGGGTGCGAGTCCATCACGACGACTTTCTGGCTCAGGAAAACGGCTTCTTCCACATCGTGCGTGACCAAAATCATGCTGACGCCCTCGTGTCGCCAGATACGCAACAATTCCTCCTGCAAACGCATGCGCGTGATCGCGTCGAGTGCCCCGAGCGGCTCGTCGAGAAGCAGAATCGACGGATGCCCCACCAAGGCTCGCGCGATCGCGGCGCGCTGCGCCATGCCGCCGCTCAAGGCGGCGGGATAGGCATCCTCGAAACCGGTCAAGCCCACGAGTGCGATTTGCGCGGCGATGACTTCCTTTTTGGCGGCGGCGGAGAGCGGCGCGTTGTCGAGCGCGACGGCGATGTTTTCCCAAAGGCTCAACCACGGGAGCAGGCGAGGTTCTTGAAAGACGATGCCGCGTTCGAGCGTCGTCCCGACGATCCGTCGCCCGCGCAGGTCGATCTCGCCCACGTAGTCTTGATCGAGTCCGGCGATCAGTCGCAAGAGCGTCGTCTTTCCACATCCGCTCGCGCCGACGATGGCGACGAATTCGCCCTCGCCGACGAAAAGATTCGTGTCGCGCAGCGCGACGAAATCGCCGAAACGCCGCGTGACGCCGCGCACTTCAAGCATAGCTTCCTCCGAAACCGCGTTGCCAGCGCAAAAGCCGCCGTTGCGCCAGATAAAGCAAACGGTCGAGCGCGTAGCCGATAAGGCCGATCAGTACCATGCAGACCAGAAGCTGGTCGGTCATCAGGAGATTCTGCGCGCGAAAAATCAAAAAACCCAGTCCTTCCAGCCCGCTGATGCCCTCGGCGATCACGACGAGCGCCCAGGAAAGCCCCGCCGAATAGCGGAGCGTAACCATGACGACGGGCAGGATCGCCGGGAAGATCACCCGGCAGATCAACTGCCATTTGCTCAGCTTCAGGGCTTGTGCCAATTCGATGAAATTGTGATCGACGCCCCGGATCGCCTGCAGGGTATTCAAGAAGACCGGGATGAAAATCGACTTGGCGAGGACGACGATCTTGGCGGGCGCGCCCAAGCCGAGCCAGACGACGACGAGCGGTATCCACGCGACGCTGGGGATGTGGCGGAGGGTATTGATCGTTCCGCCGAAAAAAAGCTCGACGCGCCGCGACAGACCCGCCGCGAAACCCAGTCCGATTCCGAGCAGCGCGCCGTAGAAGAAGGCTTGCGCGATGATGAACACGCTCGCTCGGATGTCTCTGAGCAGGTCCTGCCTGGTCAGCATATACCAGAAGGCTTCGACGACCTTGGCCGGCGCGGGAAGAAAAACCGGCTCGACCCAGCCGAAACTCGACGAAGCCTGCCACAGACCGAAGATGGCGAGCGGCAGGATCGCGCCGATGTAACGCTGTTCGGCGAAAAACGTTTTTATCCCGCCGCGCATTTCAATACGTCGAATAGCGATCGCTGTAAATCGAATGCGACCCTCCCGCGAAAAACTTTCCGTCGATGAATTCGTCGATCTGCGCATCGCTCAGTTGCCTGTCGACGAGAATATCGTCGCCGTGCGCCACGTACCACTTTTGAAATTCCTTGATCGCATACCGCGCCCTGTCCGCGTCGGGTTCGCCGGCCATGAAATCCCACTGTCCCAGATGCGTGATCTGGAACTTCGCCACGTCTTCAGGGATGCGCAACGCCCTGGAAACGATCTGCGCCGCCTCGTCGACGTGGTCGTAGGTCCAATCCCGCGCGCGTTCTCGGCTGACGAGGAAAGCCTTGACGACGTTCGGATATTTCGCCGCAAAATCCCTGTGTGCGAAGTAGCTCACGCGTCCGCCATAATTCGCGTAAACACCCACGTCGGCGGGTCCCGCGATTTTCCTGAACTTGCCCTGCAGGTAGGGTGCGGTGAATTGATTCGCCGCCAGATGTCCCGCCGTCGCGTCCTTTGCTCCGGAGAGCAGCGCCTGTATCGCCACCGCCGGACTTTCGATGTTCTCGTAGCGTACGCGTCCCTGTTTGATGCGACTGTCGAGCGGGATTCCTGCGTTGTTGAGAATTTCAAAGGGCGCCGACCAATAGCACGAGACGCGCGACGAACCGAATTTTTTGCCTTCCAGGTCGGCGACGGTATTGATATTCTTGTTCGTCGCGGAGACGAAGATCGGCGTGCGGTAACGGTTCGACGCCTCCGAGAGCCATACGATCACCGCCGGAATGCCATTTGCTTTCTGTACGAAGGCGGGATAGACCATGCGTTGCGCGAAAGCGAGCGTCCCGCCGCCAACCGCCGCGCTTTCCGCGCCCAGAAGTTCGCCCGACGATTGTGCGATCAGATTGACCTTCTTCACGCCGGCCTTGTTGAATTCCTCCTGAAGAATCCCCCTCGCGTCCGCGATCGCCGTCCATGTCTGCAATTGCAGGTTGATGCTTTCCGGCGGTGCTGTGTCCGCGCTCGCAGCGTCTGCGATCGGAATGCAAGATGCAAAAATGACTCCGGCGAACAGTGTCGGGACGACGCGCGCGGCCCATCGTTTGTTGTGTTTCATCGTATCCTCCTGTCGAAATGAAGCAGATTACGCACGAAGAGCGCCGGTGAAAACGAAGATATTCTTACATGCTTATCAGGTGCGGATTTATTTCCAGCGCGTCATTTCCTTATAAAGCCCCTCCGCATCCTGAGTGATACAAGCCGCGCGGAAAGGATATATCCATATACGAAAACAATCGTTCCGGGTTTTCGTACCGGCATTTATTCTGGCGCTTTCCATTCCTGCCAGACTGAAAAAGGATGCGATATGTATAGAAGCGACGACGGCGCGCCTGAAAAGCGCAAACCCGCGAAAAATAAAATCAGGGAGTCCGAAGCCCCTGGAAATTCGAAACATGCCGGGCATTCGGGCGCCTTTGACGCTTCGGGCGGGATTTCACCGGAAGTCCAGCGCGCGCGCTGCGACGCCGCTGCAAAAAGAGCCAAGGAATTCTTGCTCAATGCGCCGCAAAAGATCGACACGGAACGGCTCAGCTACCTGCTCGACGCTTACCGCGAATTCGACTACGAGCCTCCGATCGTCCTGCGCGCGCGGCTTTTCGAGAAATTGCTCGGGTCGAAGCGGATTTATATCGACGACAACCCCATTGCCGGAACCGTCACCGGATACCCCGCCGGCGTCTATGTCTATCCGGAATGGGATTCCGACTGGATCGTCAAGGAAATGAACCAGGCGATGATGAGCCACCTTGGGAAAATAGACATTTCCCGCGAAGAAAAGCAGCTCATGGCCGAGGCGGCGCGTTTTTTCAAGGAAAGAAGCGCGCTCGCGAAAGCGCGCAAGCTCGCCCGGCAGCTTTACGATTGGGATCCCCGTCCCCTGCTCGACGCGGGCCTTTTTACCGAGGGCGCGAATTTTGCCAAGGGCGCGGGTAACGTCGATTACGAGACTTTCGTCAATAAGGGACTCGCCGCGATCATCAAAGAGACGCAAACACGTCTGTACGCGCTCAAGGTCAACACCGAAAACGCGGCGAAAATCGACTTTTACCGCGCTGTCCTCATCACCCTTGGCGCCGTCGTTGCGCTCGCGCACCGCTACGCCGACCTCGCCGAGGAAACGGCCGCGTCCGCCGAAGACCCGATTCACAAGGCGGAACTTCTCGATATCGCCAAAGCCTGCCGCCGCGTTCCAGAATACCCGCCGCGCAATTTTCGGGAGGCGATCCAGTCGTGGTGGTTCCTCCATCTCGGCATCCAGATCGAGCAGGGCGGTTGTGGTTCGTCGCCGGGACGCATCGGCCAGTACCTGAACGCGTATTACCTGATCGACAAGGCGGAAGGCAAATCGCGTGAAGACGCGCTCGCGTGGCTCAAATGCCTTTTCGTCAAGATTCTCGAATTCGGTTATTACCAAGGGATCACCTATTCCAAGTTGCTTTCGGGTCACACCGGCCACACGATCAACGTCGGCGGGATAGATGCACGCGGCGAAGACGCCACGACCGAACTCGACTACCTGATTCTCGACACCCAAATCGAATTGCGCGGCATCCAGCCGACGATCACGGTGCTCTACCACGACAAATTGAAGGAAGATTTTCTGCTGAAAGCCGTCGAACTCGAACGGACGGGGCTCGGACAGCCGCAGTGGATGAATACCCAGGTCATCGTCGAACGTCTGCTCGCGCGGCACGCGAAAAACGGCATCACGCTGGAAGACGCGCGCAACTGCATCAACATGAGTTGCGTCGGGACCGGCGTCGCCGGAAAAACCGCCTTCGTTTCCGAAAATATGACGTTCAACCTCGCGAAATGTTTCGAACTCGCGCTGAACGACGGCGTCGACCCGCTAACGCGGAAAATGGTCGGCGCGCGTACCGGCGACCCCGAATCGTTCGCCGATTTCGAGGCGCTCTACGCCGCCTACGACGCGCAGGTCAGGAATCTTTTCGAGAAAATCCGCCGCTACGGTTCGATCGCCGGGAAGGCGCTCGGCGATACCGTCCCCGGCGCGTTCCGATCGGCGATGTACGGCGGCTGCCTCGAACGCGGAAAACCCGAATCGGCCGGCGGCGCGGACTATTACCTCTATTTCGTCATCAGCACCGCCGGCGTCGACGCCGCGAATTCGCTCATGGCCGTCAAACACTTGGTCTTCGACACGAAACGCGTTTCCATGAAGCGGCTTCTCGACGCGCTTGCCTCCAACTTCGAAGGACAGGAAGAAATCCGCCTGCTCTGCCTCAACGCGCCGAAACACGGCAACAGCATCCCAGAAGCGGATGCGCTCGTTCGCCGGGTTTATGACGATGCGCTGGTCGCGTTCCACGGCGTTGACGAAGGCTTCTACGGTGAGCACAAGGCGAATATCGAAGCCTACTCCCTGACGATCCACAATTATTTCGGCCTTTTGACCGGCGCGCTGCCGACGGGTCGCAAAAAAGAAAGACCGCTGACCGACGCGAGCGTCTCGGCGATGCCGGGAACCGATACCCAAGGTCCACTCGCACTCGTCGCTTCCGCCGCGCAGGCGCTCGATACCGTCAAATACGGATCGAACCACTTCAATATGAAATTCCATCCGAACACGATTCGGGGGGTTGGCGGCGCGCGCAAACTCCTCGCGCTGATCAAGACGTATATGGACCTCGGCGGGTCGCATATCCAGTTCAACATCGTCGCTTCCGATACGCTCAAGGCGGCGAAGGAAACGCCGGAAGAATACCGCGACCTGACGGTGCGCGTCGCCGGATTCAGCGCTTACTTTACGCGGCTCCACGAGGGAGTGCAGGACGAACTCATCGCAAGAACCGAGCTTGCGTTTTCCTGAATAACGGAGAAAAAATGGAAATCACGCGAGAAGCGCACGAAAGATTGCGGGAATTTCTGGACGATTACGGCAACGGCGGCTTCGTGCGCGTCTCGCGGCTCGTCACCGGCGGCGCGTGCTGTGCGAAACTCTCGCTCGGCGTCAGCCTCGACGAGGAACGCAACGAAGAAGAAGACCTTCTCTTTTCCATCGACGGTCTGCCGGTCGTAATAGAAAAAAGCCTGTACGCCGCGATTGCCGATGTCGTGATCGTGTTCGACACCGACCGCGGAATCGTCGTCGTCGGAAACGGTCGAAACGCGGGACCATGACTGCGGAGAGCGGCGAAGCCGCCGAAGACGAAGGGGCGCCTTCGGGTATCGTTTTCGACATTCAGCACTTCAGTCTGCACGACGGCCCTGGAATCCGCTCGACGGTATTTCTGAAAGGTTGCCCACTCGCCTGCCGCTGGTGCGGAAACCCCGAATCGCAGCGTCGAGAGGCGCAACTGATGTATTTCACGCATCTTTGCGCCGCCTGCGGCGATTGCGTAAAAATCTGTCCGAGGCACGCCATGCGCTTCGCGGAGAACAGCGTACGATTCGACCGCTCGCGCTGCAGTGCGTGCGGCGCGTGCGTCCCGGCTTGCCTGCGCGGCGCGCGCAGCGTGTCGGGCAAATCCATGAGCGTCGGCGAAATCCACGAAGAAGTACGCCGTCATTGGCGCGTATTTTTGCAAAGCGGCGGCGGAGTGACGGTGAGCGGCGGCGAACCGCTCGCGCAAAGGGATTTCCTCACCGCGCTCCTTATTGAATTGCACGACGAAGCGGGTTTCGATACCTGCCTCGACACCTGCGCCAAAGCGCCGTGGCCGGTACTCGAACGGGTCTTGCCGCAACTCGATCGCGTTCTCCTCGACATCAAGCACGTCGACGACGAAAAGCACCGCGAATGGACGGGAAGCGGAAATTCCGACATTCTCTTCAATGCGCAAAGGCTCGCCGAAAGCCGAATCGATGTCCTCGTGCGGATACCGCTGATTCCCGGATTCAACGACGCCGACGCCGACCTGTGTGCGATCGCGGGTTTTCTCGCGGAAACGGGCTTTTCGCGGGTCGAACTCATGCCCTACCACACACTCGGAGTCGGCAAGTACCGGGCGCTCGGGAAAACCTATTCGCTTCCCGTCTCCGCGCGACCCCGCACTCCGGAAGCCGTCGGGATATTGAAAAACACCGGCATCGCGGTTGAGGTGCAAGGGACGGCGTAGAGCGCCGCACCGATGATCCCCGCTTTATTGAAGTAGCGCGCCGGGACGACGCGCGCGGAGGTCGTGAGGAAGGGCGCGAACTTTTCGTAGCGCCGGCTGACGCCCCCGCCGAGGACGATCAGCTCCGGCCAGAGGAGTCTTTCCATCGCCGTGAGGTAGCGGCCGAAGCGCTTGCCCCACGCGGCCCAACTGAGCTTGTTGCGGACGCGCGCCGCTTCGGAAGCGTAACGCTCGGCTTCGACGCCGTTATCGAGAAAGATGTGGCCGAGTTCGGTATTGGGCAAAAGGCGCCCGTCGATGAAAAGCGCCGTACCGATCCCCGTGCCGATCGTGACGACGAGGACGGCGCCGCGAACGTCGCGCGCCGCGCCGAAGCGCATTTCGGCGAGGCCGGCGGCGTCGGCGTCGTTCAGGACGGAGACCGCGTGACCGGTGCGTTCCGAGAAGTAATCGGCGATCGAAAGCCCGGCGAAAGACACGTCGACGTTGGCCGCCGAGCGGACGATGCCGTGGTGGATCGCGGCGGGGAAGCCGACGCCGACGGGTCCCTCCCAACGCTGCGCGTCGATCAGAAATCGGAGCGCTTCGGCGACGCGCTCCGGCGTCGCGGGGCGGGGTGTATCGACGCGGATTCTTTTTCCGTCGAGCACGCCTTTTTCGGTATCGACGATACCCGATTTCATTCCCGTTCCGCCGATGTCGACTCCCAGGATGCGCATCGGTCGGCCTCTCAAGCGGATTTCAGAATTTCGATCAATTCGCTCTGCGCGCAGCGCTGCTTCCCCCGCGACCTTCTTCGGTGATGGTAGCGTCCGTCGGCGTCCATTTCCCACGACTGGACGTTATCCGCGAGGTAGACCTTCAGACCCTCGGCGATCACGCGGCGCTTGAGTTTCGGGTCGAGCACCGGGAAGGCGAGTTCGATGCGCCGAAAGAAATTCCGGTCCATCCAGTCCGCGCTCGACAGATAGACTTCCTTTTTGCCGTCGGCGTGGAAATAGAAGACGCGGTGGTGTTCGAGAAAGCGCCCGACGATCGACCAGACGCGGATGTTCTCGGAAAGCCCCTTGATTCCGGGGCGCAGGGTACACACGCCGCGCACGATGAGGTCGATCCTGACGCCGGCGCGCGACGCTTCGTAAAGCGCGACGATCGTCCCGGGTTCGAGCAGGGAATTCATTTTTGCGACGATCCGCGAGCGCTTTCCCGCGCGCGCGGCGAGCGCTTCTTTCTGGATCGCCGCGACGATGTTGGACTGGAGCGTGAAAGGCGCCTGCCAGAGGTGTTTGAGCGATTGCGCGCGCCCGAGACCCGTCAGTTGTTTGAAGACCTCGTCGACGTCGGCGCCGATTTCGGCGTTGCACGTCAGCAGCCCGAAGTCCGAGTAAAGGCGCGTCGTCCTCGGATGGTAGTTCCCGGTGCCGAGGTGAACGTAGCGGCGGAGAAAACTGCCCGATTTGTTCTCCTCGCGCCGGACGATCATCAGCATCTTCGCGTGCGTCTTGTAGCCGACGACGCCATAGACGACGTGCGCGCCGATTTCTTCGAGCTTCGTCGACCAGCCGATATTCGCTTCCTCGTCGAAACGCGCCATCAGTTCGACGACGACGGTAATCTCCTTGCCGTTCTGCGCGGCGCGCAGCAACGATTGCATCAGGACGGAATCGGTTCCGGTCCGGTAAATCGTCATCTTGATCGCGACGACCTGCGGATCGTCGGCCGCCTGGTCGATCAGCGTAATGACGGGCGAGAAACTCTGATACGGATGGTGGAGCAGGATGTCGCCCGCCTGTATGTCGCCGAAAACCGAACGTTTCTGCCCGATTGCTTTGGGCATCGCGGGCCGGAAGGGCGCGAACTTGAGGTCGTTCCTCTCGACGCAATCGGGTAATTGCATCAGGCGGATCAGGTTGACCGGGCCGGCGACGCGGTAAAGGTCGCTCTCCGACAAATTGAACTGCGCCAAAAGGAATCGCGTCATGACATCCGGGCAGTTGTCGGCGATTTCGAGCCGGACCGCGTCGCCGAAATGCCGCTGCGGCAGTTCGCCCTGGATTTTCGTGCGCAGATTCGTGACTTCTTCCTCGTCGACGAAAAGGTCGCTGTTGCGCGTGACGCGAAACTGGTGGCAGCCGAGAACGCGCATCCCCGCGAAGAGTTCGTTGACGAAAGCGTGCAGTACCGACGAAAAAAAGACGAAGCTCCAATCGCTCCCGCCGACGGATTTCGGCAGACGGATGATGCGCGGCAGGATGCGCGGCGCCTGGATGATCGCCGTCCCGGAGCTACGCCCGAAAGCGTCCTTGCCTTCGAGTTCGACGGCAAAATTCAGGCTTTTGTTGAGCAGCCGCGGGAAAGGGTGCGAAGGGTCCAGACCGATCGGCGTCAGTACCGGCATCACCTCGCGAAGGAAGTAATCGCCGATCCACGCGCGTTGCGCGTCGTTCCAGTCGGCGCGGCGCAGAAAGTGGATGCCTTCGGCGGCCAGGCTCGGCAGCATTTCGCCGTTGAGCAGGTCGTACTGTTCCTTGACGAGCGCGTGCGCCTCCGCGCTGATGCGTTCAAAAGCGCTCTTCACCGTCTCGCCGTTCGCCGTCGTCGCCAAGGCGTTGAGCCGTATCTGCTCCTTCAATCCGGCGACGCGGACTTCGAAGAACTCGTCGAGGTTGCTGCTGACGATGCAGAGGAAACGCATGCGTTCGAGAAGCGGCGTCGACTTTTCCATCGCCTGCGAGAGCACGCGGCGGTCGAACGCGAGAATGCTCAGCTCGCGGTTCAGGAAATATTCGTTGGGAAAATTCTTTGCGCCGCCGGGGTTGCCTGGAAGTCGGTGCATCATAGGTCGAGTGCTTGCGCGTTGGGGGAAGGGTCGACTCGCTCGTTCGGTACCCGCGATTATAGCCTCTGTACGCGCGTTTATGCTGTAT
>JAISDL010000113.1 GCA_031264825.1 Accumulibacter sp.
AGAAGCCCAACGATTCCGCAGGCGCATGAATGATGGAATAGGGGATCGGATGAAAACCGATTTCAACCGCGAAAAACGCGAAAGACGCGAAAGGTCGGTATTCCCAAAACTTTTTCGCGCGTGTCCGTGTTTCGCGGTTCTTGAGTCATCAGCTTCGATGTTGGGCTGGACGAATGTGAAGCCCAAGGTTCCGCAGGCATATCAGGTATCAGGGATCAGATGAAAACCGATCGGTATTTTGTTGCTTTTCCACGGTGGCGAAGCCGCCGCTCACCGATCTGATCCCTGTCTCCTGATTCCTGATACCTGATCTGATCCCTGTCTCCTGATTCCTGATCCCTGAAGTGGCTTGCGCTTCGCGCAAGCGAGACGTTGGGCATCGCTGCGCTCACCCCAACCTATACTGGTGGGGTTTCGTCACTCCGGCGGCAACGCCGCCGCTCACCGATCTGATCCCTGTCTCCTGATTCCTGATCCCTGAAATGGCTTGCGCTTCGCGCAAGCGAGATGTTGGGCATCGCTGCGCTCACCCCAACTATACCCTACGCCTGATTCGGCTGATTCTTTTCCGCCGCACAGTCCTTGCATTCTCCGTAAAGGTAGAGCGAATGCGCGTGGATCGAAAATCCGCGGTCGGTGGCGATCTTGTTTTGGCGGCGCTCGATTTCTTCGTCGAAAAATTCTTCGACGCGCCCGCATTCGACGCAGATCAGGTGGTCGTGGTGCATACCGGCCTTCAATTCGAACACGGCCTTGTCCGAGTCGAAATGCCTCCGGTCGAGCAGACCCGCCTGTTCAAACTGCGTCAAGACCCGATAGACCGTCGCGAGTCCGATATCGAGACCTTCGTTCAGCAGAATCTGGTAAACGTCGTCGGCCGATAAATGGCGAACTTTCGACTTTTGAAAGATTTCAAGAATCTTCAACCGAGGGAGCGTCGCCTTCAGCCCCCTGCTTTTCAGGTTGTCGGATTTTTTCAGATTGTCGGATTTATTCGGGCTCATGAGGATCGGTCCGGCTGGGAGAAAAAATAGGGTATCATTGGATACGATACACGCTCAATAGCTCTTATCCTAACCTGTTTTCGAAAATCCGCGAAGAGAAAATAAATCAAGCATGCCAATACATCGCCTCGTCGCGCCACTTTTCCTTTTGTTTTTCGCGGGCTGCACGGCGATCCCGCGCTTCATCAACGAGTACAAGATCGACGTTCAGCAGGGTAATATCCTGACGCAGGACATGGTTTCGCAGCTTCGCCCCGGTCTGAGCAAGGATCAGGTGCGATTCATCCTGGGGACGCCCGTGCTCGCCGACGTATTCCACGCCAACCGCTGGGATTATACTTATCGCTTGCGGAAGGGGAACGTCGGCGAAGTCGAGTTGCGGAGGTTTACGGTCTTTTTCGACGACGAGGGAAAGCTCGCGCGCGTCGCGGGAGACGTCGAGGCGACTTTGAGCGCGGACGGAGGCGCGGCGGCTCCGGAGGCCCGGAACCGTGAAATCGACTTGGGGTCGATCGACCCCGAAACGGGCGAAGCGCCGAATCCGGACAGCGAAAGGGGCTTTTTCGGCCGGATCTGGGACAAAATTTTCTAGGAGGGGAACATGAAGATTTCGATCGTCGGCGCCAGCGGGCGCATGGGTAAAACGCTCATCGAAACGCTCTTGGACGACGGCGGCTTGCTCCTCGCGGCGGCGGTCGATCAGCCGGGGTCGCCGGACATCGGGAAGGACGCCGGCGAATCTTTCGGCAAGCCCTGCGGTGTTCGCATCACCGACGACGCGGACGCGGGGATCGAGAAAGCGGACTGCCTGATCGACTTCACGCGCCCCGAAGGCACGCTGAAGCATCTCGAACGCTGCGTTTTTCACAGGAAGCCCATCGTCATCGGGACGACGGGCTTCGACGAGAACGGCAAGCGGAAAATCGCCGACGCCGCGAGGCATATCCCCATCGTTTTTGCGCCGAACATGAGCATCGGCGTCAATGCGACGCTCAAGCTGATCGACGTTGCCGCGCGCATTCTGTCGGACGGCTACGACGTCGAGATCATCGAGGCGCACCACAAGCACAAGGTCGACGCGCCGTCGGGGACGGCGATCCGAATGGGTGAGATCGTCGCGCTCGCGCTCGGGCTCGATTTTACGGAAAGCGCGCTTTACGGCCGCGAAGGCGTCGTCGGCGAACGCAACCCGAAGACGATCGGGTTTTCCGCCGTTCGCGGCGGCGACATCGTCGGCGACCACACGGTCATGTTCTGCGGCGAAGGCGAACGCATCGAAATCACCCACCGCTCGGCGAGCCGAAAGACCTACGCGCTCGGCGCGCTCCGTGCCGCGCGCTTCCTTTCGGGGAAAGAAAACGGCGTGTTCGACATGCAGGACGTGCTGGGCTGAGGACAGGAATCAGGGATCAGGAATCAGATGAAAACCGATCGGGAAGAACCGATATAGGCGGAGCGGATTGAGAGACACGGCGATTGCCAGATGCGTTGGGTTCTCGTAGGGGCACGGCGCGCCGTGCCCAGCGGCGGTATAGGTTGGTGGTGAGCGGAGCGAACCCCAACGTTCCGCAGGCTTATCAGGAATCAGGAGACGGGAAACAGGAGACAGATAAAAACCGATTTCAACCGCGAAAGGCGCGAAAGACGCGAAAGGTCTGTATTTTTTTCGCGCGTGTCCGTGTTTCGCGGTTTTTGTTTCCTGATCCCTGATACCTGAAATGGCTTGCGCTTCGCGCAAGCGAGACGTTGGGCATCGCTCCGCTCACCCCAACCTATACTCTGGGAGTGTGGGCATCTTGCCCGCCTCGTGGATTTTTCTCTGGCGGCGAAGCCGCCGCTCGCTGATCTGATTCCTGATTCCTGATTCCTGATTCCTGATCACGGCAGTGGTGCGAGGAGCGCGGCGATGTCGTCCTCGCCGAATTTGAGGTTGATATTGGGCGCATCCTCCAAAAGAATGCTCGAGACGAGTTCGGCCTTGCGTTCCTGGAGCGCGAGTATCTTTTCTTCGATGCTGTCGGAGACGATCAATTTATAGACGAAGACGGGCTTGTCCTGGCCGATCCGGTGCGCGCGGTCGGTCGCCTGGTTTTCGATCGCCGGGTTCCACCACGGGTCGTAGTGGATCACGGTATCGGCGGCGGTCAGGTTGAGACCCGTTCCGCCCGCCTTCAGGCTGATCAGAAAGACCGGAACCTCGCCGTTCTGGAATCGCTGAACGGGCGTTTCACGGTCGAGCGTCGCGCCGGTCAGCTTGACGTAGTCGATCCCCGCTTCGGCCAGTTCGGTTTCGATCAGCGCGAGCATCCGCGTGAACTGCGAGAAGAGCAGAATGCGCCGCCCTTCGTCGACCTGTTCGGGGAGCATCGTCATCAGGAGGTCGAGCTTGGCGCGTTCCTCGACGCCTTGCGCGGCGCGCATTCGGACGAGGCGGGGGTCGCAGCAGACCTGGCGCAGCTTCAAAAGCGCGTCGAGAATGAGAATCTGGTTGGCGCCGATCCCCTTGTTTGCGACTTCTTCGCGGACGCGCGCGTCCATCGCCGAGCGTACCGTTTCGTAAAGGTCGCGCTGCGCGCCGGTCAGTTCGACCTTGCGGACGATGATCGTCTTCGGCGCGAGTTCGGCGGCGACTTCTTCCTTCCTGCGGCGCAGGATGAAGGGGCGGATCCGCCGCGCGAGGAGTTGCCGGCGCTCGACGTCGCCCTGTTTTTCGATCGGCGTGCGCCAGTAGCGCGTGAAGTTCTGCGCGCTCCCGAGAAACCCCGGCAGGAGGAAATCGAACTGGCTCCAGAGTTCGCCCAGGTGATTTTCGAGCGGCGTCCCGGTCAGGCAGACCCGGTGCTTCGCGTTGATCCGGCGGATCACTTCGGCGCCCTGGCTACGCGCGTTTTTGACCATCTGCGCCTCGTCGAGGATCAGGAGGTGGTAGCGGTATTGCGTCAGCTCGTCGGCGTCGCGCCAGAGCAGGGGGTAGGACGTGAGTATAACGTCGTATTTTTTGATGTCGGAAAAACGCTCTTTCCGGTCGGCGCCGTGCAGGGAGAGGATCGAAAGTCCCGGCGCGAAGCGCGCCGCCTCGTTCTTCCAGTTGAAGATCAGCGAGGTCGGAAGGATGACGAGCGCGGGAAGTTTCATCCGCCCCGATTCTTTTTCGAGCAGGAGGTGCGCGAACGCCTGCGCCGTCTTTCCGAGACCCATGTCGTCGGCGAGGATTCCCGAAAGATTGTGCTTGCGGAGAAACTGGAGCCACGCGAGCCCTTCTTTTTGGTAGGAACGCAATTCGAGCTTGAAGCCTGCGGGCGCTTCGACCGGCGAGATTTTTTGCGCCGACGCGATTTTTTTGGCGAGCGCGAGGATGTCCTTCTGACCGTGGAACTGCCAGCGGCGCGGGTCGTTGAGGATTTCGAGGCGCGGCGCATCGAAGCGCGAGATTCGCAGGACCGGGTTGCCGTCGAAGCCTTCGAAAAGGTCGATCAGAGCGACCGCGAGCGGTTTCAGGCGCGCGGCGTCGACGTGGACGCGGCGGTGCGGCGTCACGTTGAGTTCGACGATTTCGTCGTCGGGAATCTTTCGGACGTGGGCGAGGTCGAGCCAGCGGGCGTCGCGACGGAAGAGCGCGGAGAGAAGAGGCGCGAGCGGCATGCGCACGCCTTCGACGACAATCCCCATGTCGAGGTCGAACCAGCCGTTTTCACCCTTGCGCAGCTCGGCCTCCCAGGCTTCGACTTCGAGCGCGTGGTGGCGGAAGTCGTCGGAAAGGCGGACTTCCCACCCCGCGCGTTCGAGTTCGGGAAGCGCGTCGCGCATGAACGCGCTCCACGCCGATTCGCTCGAAAGGCCGTAGGCGCTGCCGGGTACGCCGCCGAACGCGTCGAGGACGCGCGCGGGAACGCGGCAAAGTCCGGCGTCTTCGATCGCTTTCATCAACTCGTTTTCTCGCGCGAGCCTGCGGACGATTCGCACGACCTCGCCGTCCGGCAGCGTGTAGAACTCCCGAAACGAAGCGGGGCGGACTTCGGCGTCACGGTAGCGGAAAACCGGAAGCGCGATGTCGAAACACCCCGGCTCGCTTTTCGCCGAGTACGCGCGCCAGCCGATGCTCCCCGGCGTATCGACGCTTTCGAGACGCAGGATCGCGGTCGGCTGTGCCCGGATGAAGCGCAGCGTCGAAGGCTTGAACCCGGATTCGGTGTTTTCGGAACGGCCGAGGTTCAGGGGGCCGACGAGACCCTCGTCGAGGTCGATATACCACGGCGGCCAGAAAGGCAAGACGAGGTTCGCGGGCGGGACCGCCTCGATGCTCGATTGGGCCTTGTTGACTTGAAAGATACTCGCGCGGCGCGCGTCGCCCAAGGCGAGCGGCTCGCCGTCGGCGTAGAGGCGGCCGGTATCGGCGATGCGGCACAGGAGACTCGCGTCGCCTTCGCGCCCCGGGGAACGGAGGACGAGCGTTCTTCCTTCGGGCAGGCGTTTGTAGATTTCGATGTCCTCGTCGGTCACGAAGGACGGGAGCTTCGAAGGGAGCGGCAAGGCGTCCGGCCAGGGTTCGGCGCTCTCGAAGTCGTGCCCCCGGCACGGCGTCACGAAAAATTCGCGCAGGTCCTCCGTCCAGCGGAGGAGGTAGAAAATCTGGCTGCGCCCCGATGTCGGGTTCGTATTCTTTTTTCTGACGGCGGCCGAGATGCGGTGCAGTTCGCCGAGCCAGGAAAGCGCGCCGAGAGACGCGCTCTGCGCGTCATCGGAGGATTGCGCGTCGTCCGGGGATTGGACGTCTTCCGGGGATTGCGGGTCTGTCGTCTTCACTTTGCGGCTGCCAGAGCGATTTTCAAGGCGCGGCGCGGCAAGGGGCGCCGCGCAAAGCGCCTAGTCGCGGAAATTGCCGGCTTTGATCGGATAATCCGTGATCGCCTGCGTGATCCGCGTGATGCACGTCTGCAAGTCGTCGCGCTTCGCGCCCGAAACGCGCACCGCGTCACCCTGTATCGACGACTGCACTTTGAGTTTCGAGTCCTTGATCATCTTGACGATTTTTTTCGCCAACTCGGTCTCGATCCCGGATTTCACGTGCATGTCCTGCCTGAGCTTGTTACCCGAAATCTTTTGGAGCGGCTTTAAGTCGAGGCGCTTGACGCTTTCCTTTTCCTTCTTTTCCATCGCGGGAAAAAGAATGTCCTTGATCTGGTCGATCTGAAAATCGGAGTCGCCGGTGATCG
Organism: Accumulibacter sp.; assembly: GCA_031264825.1. GTDB lineage: Bacteria > Pseudomonadota > Gammaproteobacteria > Burkholderiales > Rhodocyclaceae > Propionivibrio. The sequence goes on from JAISDL010000113.1 coordinate 6,218, forward strand.
CGACGATGCGATCCTTTTCGTTGAACTCGATCTTCGCCGACGTCCCCTTGAAGTCGTAACGCGCGCCGACCTGGCGGCTGGCGACGTCGATCGCGTTTTTCAGCGCGACGAGGTCGACTTCGGAAGAAAAATCGAAACTGGGCATGAAATCCTCCCTCGTGCAAAGGCGGTACGTTCCGCCGGTGCGAAATAGGCAATGATAACGTTCTTCGTCGCCGATTTCAACGAAAAATGGAGGACGGCGCTATAGGTTGGTCTGAACGGCGCGCCGTGCCCATCGGCGGTATAGGTTGGCGGTGAGCTACGCTGCCCCCAACGATTCCTCGGCGGTATAGGTTGGCGGTGAGCTACGCTGCCCCCAACGATTCCGCAGGCGTATCAGGAATCAGGAGACGGGAGACAGGAGACAGAAGAAAACCGATTCCAACCGCGAAAGACGCGAAAGGTCTGTATTTGCATAACGTTTTCACGTGTTTCGTGGTTCTTGCCTTCTGATCCCTGATCCCTGAAGTGGCTTGCGCTTCGCGCAAGCGAGACGTTGGGCATCGCTGCGCTCACCCCAACCTATGCACTCTGGGAGTGTGGGCATCTTGCCCGCCTCGTGGATTTTTCTCCGGCGGCGAAGCCGCCGCTAACTTCTCTGTCTCCCGTCTCCCGTCTCCTGATTCCTGTCTCCTGCCTCCCCGCTGTATAATGGAATCATCGACCGCCCCTGTAATCGACCGCCCCTGTAATTGACAGCCCCTGAACGACGATGACCAAGCTCGCCTACACTCCACGCAACGACGCGATTTTCAAAATGATCTTCGGAGACGACCGCGACATCGGCATCCTCACCGACTTTCTGCAAGCCGTCCTCGACCTGCCGGCGGAAGAATACCAAGAAGTCACACTCGCCG
>JAISDL010000168.1 GCA_031264825.1 Accumulibacter sp.
TTGCCCCTGATCATTCTGCTTTCGTCGGTCGTCGGCGCCGTCGTCGGAATCGGCCTGATCTTTCTGGCCAAACGCGGCAGGGACATCCCGATCCCCTTCGGCCCCTATCTGGCGTCCGCTGGGTTGATCACGCTGTTTTGGGGCGAGGCGTTGACGCGGACTTACCTTCGCCTGGTTTGATTCCTTCCCCTTCTACGCGTCCTTCATGGCGAACGCCCAGGATTTTTCCGTTATAATCCGCCTTCTCTTTCAATAATCCGCTATCCCTTTATTTTCACAGGTTTCAACCATGCCGATTTACGCTTATCGCTGCGCGTCGTGCGGCTTTGAGAAGGACCATTTGCAAAAACTGAACGCCCCCGCCTTGACGACCTGCCCACACTGTGGGCAGTCGAGTTATCAGAAACAAGTCACCTGCGCCGGATTCCTGTTGAAGGGCCAAGGCTGGTACGCCACGGACTTCAAAAACGGCGTTGCGCCCGAAAAGGCATCCGAGCCGAAAAAGCACGATGCTTCCGCCTGTAAATGCTGTGCCGGAGCGGATGCGTGCGCCGCCAGTTGATCAAGCGTTATTTCATCACCGGCCTCTTGATCTGGATTCCGCTGGCGATCACGACGTGGGTTCTGTTCCTGATCTCCAGCACCGCCGACCGGTCCCTGCTCCTCTTGCCGCCGGCGATCCGCCCACGGAATCTTTTCGGCTTCGACGTTCCGGGGATCGGTGTCGCCGTCTCGCTCTTCATCATCTTTTTCACCGGCGTCCTGGCGACAAATTTCATCGGGCAACGCCTCGTCGGGTGGTGGGAAAAACTGCTCGACCGCATCCCGGTCGTCAGTTCGATCTATAAGAGCGTCAAGCAGGTTTCGGATACGCTTTTCTCGTCTTCGGGAAACGCCTTCCGCAAGGCGCTCCTGATCCATTATCCGCACCGCGACGCCTGGACGATCGCCTTCCTCACCGGAACGCCCGGCGGCGACGTCGTCAATTATCTCGACAGCGACTATATCAGCGTCTATGTCCCGACGACGCCGAACCCGACCTCGGGGTTTTTTCTGATGTTGCGAAAACAGGACGTCATCGAACTCGATATGGCCGTCGACGACGCGCTGAAGTACATCGTTTCGATGGGGGTCATCGCCCCCGCTTCGTCCGGTGACGCCGAGACCGACGCCCAACCTCCATTGTAAGCACACGACCAATATGCGAACTCATTATTGCGGACACGTCAATTCAAGCCATATCGGCCAGGAAGTCATCCTTTGCGGCTGGGCGCACCGCCGCCGCGACCACGGTGGCGTCATTTTCATCGACCTGCGAGACCGCGAAGGGATCGCGCAGGTCGTCTGCGACCCGGACCGCCCGGAAATGTTCAAAATCGCCGAATCGATCCGGAACGAATTCTGTCTCAAGGTTTCTGGGAGGGTCAGAGTCCGCCCGGAAGGGACGAAGAATCCGAATATGGAAAGCGGCGAAGTCGAAATCCTCTGCCATGAAATCGAGGTTCTGAACGCCTCGGTGACGCCGCCCTTCCAGCTCGACGACGACAACCTCTCCGAAACCGTCCGTTTGCAGCACCGCGTCATCGACCTCCGCCGCCCGCAGATGCAGCGCAATCTCAAGCTGCGATTCAAGGCGGCGCGCGCCTTCCGCCGCTTCCTCGACGACGCGGGCTTCATCGACATCGAAACGCCGATGCTGACGAAGAGTACGCCCGAGGGTGCGCGCGACTACCTCGTGCCTTCGCGCGTCAACGCCGGGCAGTTCTACGCGCTGCCGCAGTCGCCGCAGCTTTTCAAGCAACTGCTGATGGTCGCCGGATTCGACCGCTACTACCAGATCACGAAATGCTTCCGCGACGAGGACTTGCGTGCCGACCGTCAGCCCGAATTCACCCAGGTCGACATCGAAGCCTCCTTCCTGGACGAGGCCGGAATCACCGCGATCGTCGAAGAATTGTTCCGCCACGTTTTCAGGGAAACGATCGGAGTCGAACTCCCCGACCCCTTCCCGCGCCTGACTTACGCCGAAGCGATGCGGCGCTATGGTTCGGACAAGCCCGACCTGCGCGTGACGCTCGAACTCACCGAACTCACCGACGCCGTCAAGGATGTCGCCTTCAAGGTCTTCTCGACACCCGCCAACAGCGAGAACGGACGCGTCGCCGCGCTGCGCATCCCCGGAGGCGCGGCCTTGACGCGCGGCGAGATCGACGAATACACCCGTTTCGTCGGAATTTACGGCGCCAGGGGACTCGCGTACATCAAGGTCAACGACGCAACGCGGCTCAACGACGCCGGCTTGCAATCGCCGATCGTGAAAAACCTCCACGAAACGGCGCTGAAAACGATCGTCGAGCGGACCGGCGCGCAAAACGGCGACCTGATATTTTTTGGCGCCGACAAGGCCGGCGTCGTGGCCGACGCGCTCGGCGCCTTGCGTGTGAAGATCGGCCACGAAAAATCCTGCCTCAACGAGAAAAAATGGGCGCCGCTGTGGGTCGTCGATTTCCCGATGTTCGAATACGACGAGGAAGCCAAGCGCTGGGTCGCGCGCCATCATCCCTTCACCAGCCCGAAAGATGAACACCTGTCCTTGCTCGTTTCCGACCCGGGGAAGTGCTTGGCCAAGGCTTACGACCTTGCGATGAACGGGTGGGAGCTCGGCGGCGGTTCGATCCGTATCCACCGCGCGGATGTCCAGAAGCAGGTCTTCGGCGCGCTAGGCATCGGCGAGGAGGAAGCAAAGCTCAAATTCGGCTTTTTGCTCGACGCGCTCAACTGCGGCGCGCCCCCGCACGGCGGCGTCGCGTTCGGCCTCGACCGGATCGTCGGCATGATGACGGGCGCCGAATCGATCCGCGACGTCATCGCCTTCCCGAAGACGCAACGCGCGCAATGCCTCTTGACCGACGCGCCGAGCGAAGTCTCCGAAAAGCAGCTCCGCGAACTGCATATCCGGCCCGCCTTGAAAGCGCAATGAAACGCGCCCGCGCATTTCCGTCGCCCCGGGTAAAGGAACCCGGAGGAACCCGGGCGTTTTCATGACGCGCTACAAACGTCCCGTTTCTGTCCTCGTCGTCGTCCATACGCCGGAGCTGCGCTTTCTGTTGCTCGAGCGCGCGTCGTTGCGCGCCCACTGGCAATCCGTGACCGGCAGCGTCGAAGAAGGCGAGTCGCCGATCGAAACGGCGCGGCGCGAAGTCGAGGAAGAAACGGGAATCCTCGCGCCCCAAACGGATTTCCGCGATTGGCGCATCACCAACACCTTCGAAATTCACACGGCGTGGCGGCATCGCTACGCCCCCGGCGTCGTCTACAACGCCGAGCACGTCTACTCGCTGCAAATCGAACGCGAACGCCCCGTTCGCCTCGCGCCCGACGAGCATACGGATTACTGTTGGCTTTCGTGGGAAGAAGCCGCGGAGAAATGCTTTTCGTGGAGCAACCGCGACGCGATCCGCCTGATCGCGCAAAAAGCGGTCGAAAACGCGACGTACGCGAACCTGGAGTGATATTCTTCCGTTCATGAACCGGAGATTCGGCGGAGAGCGCGCTTTACTCCGGCAACGCGGCAAAACCTCTTCAGGAAAGGCGCGAACGGCGATCCTCGTCGAATTGCCGGGCGTTTTATTACCGCGGCGAGTAGAATTCACCCGTTTGCCCTAAGGAAACCGTCATGACCGTCCAGATATCCCCGGAGCAGAATGCGTCGATCCTCGCCGAAGCCCTGCCCTACATCCGGCGCTTTCACGGAAAGACGATCGTCGTCAAATACGGCGGAAACGCCATGGTCGACGAGACGCTCAAAAGAAGCTTCGCGCGCGACGTCGTTCTTTTGAAACTCGTCGGAATGAACGTCGCGGTCGTCCACGGCGGCGGCCCGCAAATCGAGAACCTGCTTTTGCGCGTCGGCAAAAAAGGCGAGTTCGTCCAAGGGATGCGCGTCACCGACGGCGAGACGATGGAAGTCGTCGAAATGGTCCTCGGCGGACAGGTCAACAAAGACGTCGTCAACCTGATCAACCAAGCCGGCGGCAAGGCGGTCGGCATCACCGGGAAAGACGCGGGGATGATCCGCGCGCAAAAACTCCTTCTCCCGAACCGACAAAATCCCGAAAGCCCGATCAGCGTGGGCCAGGTCGGCGAAATCACGCAAATCAACCCGACCTTGATCGACCATCTTCAGACGGGCGGATTCATTCCGGTCATCGCGCCGATCGGCGTCGGCGACGACGGCGAAACCTTCAACATCAACGCGGACATCGTCGCCGGAAAGACGGCGGAAGTCCTGAAGGCCGAAAAACTCGTTCTCCTGACCAACACGCCGGGAGTCCTCGATAAAAACGGCGCCCTGATCACGGGAATCACGCCCCGGCAGATCGACGAGATGGTCGAGGACGGAACGCTTTCAGGCGGGATGTTGCCGAAAATCGCATCCGCGCTCGACGCCGCGCGCAACGGCGTCCGAAGCGTCCACATCATCGACGGCCGCGTCGAGCACGCCCTGCTCCTCGAAATCCTCACCGACAAGGGTGTCGGGACGATGATCAAGAGCCACTGAATCAG
>JAISDL010000017.1 GCA_031264825.1 Accumulibacter sp.
GCCACCGTATATTGAGGGTGCGCCAAAACGAAGACTTCCGTCAACAATTCGTCTTCGAGCGCTTCGACGAGGCCCGAATTCTGAGCGGGGCCGCCGTCGAGCCAAACGGGGCCGTCGATATCCTTCCCGATCAGCGCGGACGCGCGCCGCGCGATCGACGCGTGCAGGGCGGCGACGATTTCCTCCTTCGGCGTCCCCGCGGCGAGGAGCGAGACGATTTCGCTCTCGGCGAAGACCGCGCACGTGCTGTTGAGTTCGAGTCCCTTTTCGGCCCGACGGCTCAATTCGCCGAAGTCTTCGAGCGGCGTGTCGAGGATGCGCGCGGCGAGTTCGAAGAAGCGTCCGGTCCCGGCGGCGCATTTGTCGTTCATCCTGAAATCGCTCAAGTGTCCCTGGGCGTCCAGAAAGAGAACCTTCATGTCCTGACCGCCGATGTTGACGAGCGTCGCGGCCTTCCCGCCGTTCAGGCGGAACAACCCTGCGGCGTTGGCGCTGATTTCGTCCGCGAGCGCGTCCGGGCGGCCGAAGAGCTTTTTCCCGTAGCCCGTGACCGCGACGCCGGTGACGGCGTCTTCGGGGAGGCCAAGCGCGGACAAGCCGCTTTCGATCAATGCGCGGCTGACGTTCTCCTGACCGGGGCGCGTCGGCGATTTGCCGCGCCAGAGAACCTTTCCGCCGTCGGCGAAAACCGCCTTGATGGCGGTACTGCCGAGGTCGAGGCCGACCTTCATCATGTTTCCTCCAGCGTCGCCCGGTAGGCTTCGAGCCGGGTCAGGAGATTCCGCGTATCCTCCGGGGCGTAGTCGGTCTCCAGGCGGAGGAACTTCAGCCCCTGCGCTTTCAGTCCCTTTTCCAGGCTAAAGCTTTCCAGGTCGTAGGGATGGCAGCCTTTCAGGACTTCGAAGACGACACCGCGAAAGTCGGTCTCGAGGCGCCGCCCCAGAATATTATTGATTCGGCGCTCGTTGTCGGCAAAGATCGGGCAGAGACAGCCCTGATGGTAGCGCCCCGCCAGCGTCGACAGTATGCCGAAAACCGAAGTGTCGGTGACGAGCGTTTCTCCGGGAAAAAGGCGTTCCGACGAGCACAGGTCGTCGGCGACGACTTCGAGTCCGGCTTCTTCGAACAGAAAAGGCAGCTTGAAATTGGGGAAAACGAGCGGCGACCCGGCCAGAAAAATTCGCGCGCCGGGGCTTGGTCGGGCGCGCGGCGCGGGAAGCGCGCATTCCAGGCGATTGACCCGGTCCGTCCAATGTTCAACGGCGTCGAGAAAGAAGGCGTTGGCAACGAGCAGAAACCAGACCGAGGAAAGGCGTCCCGACGCGCGGGCGGCTTTCAGTTTACGGAAGGCGTCGTCCGCGCGTCCGTAGGTTTCGATCGACGCCAAAAGCGCGTGACGCGTGACGGGCCGCCTCGACAATTTCTCCAGAAAGCCTTTCAAGCGCCAGACTTCGTCGATCCAGCGTTCGCGGCTCGTCGCGCCGCTTTTCAGGCGCGGCAATTCCATCCAGTAAAACTCGGGCGGGGAGGCCAGACCGGTCAGCGCCGACATTTCCGGGAACTTGACGACCCAATCGCAAGTCGTCGGCAAAATCCAGGGAAGGCTGGGCGAACTCGACTCGCCGAAAACCATCTCGCCCAGAACGGCGCGCAAGAGCGGGCAGACCAGCGCGGGAAGTCCCTGTGCGGCGAGGGCGGACGCCTGTGAGCCGCTGAAGACCCTGAAAGGCTGGAAGCCTGCGGCGTGGATGAGTTCCAGCGGTGCCTGGATGCAGAGCAGGCGGAGCGCCGGCCGGCCGCTCCGCTTTTCGAGCGCCGCGGCGGTCGGGGCCTTGAACAAATCCAGAAAATACTCGAATTCGCTCCGATAATCTTCGCGGTCTCGCAAGGTATCGAGCAGCTTCTCCGTCTCGGCGGCGCTTTTTTGCGCCGCCCTCTGCAAAAGGCGCCGCCGCCGGTCTTCTATCGCGTTCACGGACGCCCTCCCGAAGACGAGACGATCCGTGTCCCGAAAAATTCGACGTTCAAAGCCTCGCGCGACGGGCAGGCCTTGACGCATCGGCAGCATTGGAGGCATGGGTCGCTCTGGACGTCGGCACGGTCTTCCTCGATCGTCTCGATATCCATCGGACACGCGCGCGCGCAGGACCCGCAGCCCGTGCAGGCGCTCGGCGTCTTGACGAGTCCGAGCGCCGTCAGAGGCTTCAAGAGGTGGATCAGCGCGAGAAGCGGGCAGAGAAGGCAGAAAAAGCGCTCCTTGAAAAACATCCCGACGAGCGTCCCGCCGGTGATGAAAAGCAAGGCGAAAGAAAAACCGAGCGTGACGGCGTTGTCCGGATTCAAACCCAGGTATTTCGTTTCACCGGCGAAAAGCGGCAGCAAAGCCTTGCCGGGACAGATATTGCAAAAAGCCAGATAAAAATCTTCGGGCAAGACGCCGAGTGTCACGAGCGGCGGCATGACGGCCAAATAGAGCAAAAGCCCGTAGCGCAAGCGTGTCAGCTTCTTTTGCGCCGAAGCCGAGACGATCCGCTCACGGACGCCGAGCTTTTTTCGGACGGCGGTCAGCCAATCCTGGATCAAGCCGAAGGGACAGACCCATCCGCACCAGGCCTTGCCGAAAACGGCGACGAGGACGACAAAAACGACGAGCCAGCCGAACGCCGTCCAGAGCGCGGGTGTCGAGAGCGTCCGCATACCGAAGCCGATGTAGCCCTGAAGCCCCATCAGATAGCAGTAGCCGCCGCAACCCGGAACGAAAGGACACGCGAAGCACGGCACCGACGATCCCAGATGGATTCCGAAGCGCCCTCCGTAGATCAGGACAAAGAAACTCAAATGCTGAAC
>JAISDL010000107.1 GCA_031264825.1 Accumulibacter sp.
AAACCGTCGGTTTTTTTGAGTTACCGCAGCGACGCTTGCGGCAAGCTCAGCGGCAATTCATGAATGAATAAAGTATACACACAATCCGTCGATGATACCGGCGTCTGCCGGCGGCGTCAGGATGACTTTTCGTAAACCGAGCTCCTCGGCGGTTTGGGCGATGCGCACATGCGGAACGAAGAGCGGCACGGCGGAAAGCGTCTCGAAGCTTTTCGCGTCGAGGAGTCCCGGCAGGGCGCGCAGCCCCTCGCTCGACGAAACCGTCACGGCATCAAGCCCTTCGCGCAGCGCGGTTTCGACGCCGGACGCGTCGGTCGGCGCGGCGCGGTGGTAACAGCTCAAGTACTCGACCGTCGCGCCGCGCTCGGTCAAGGTCTCGGCGATGAGTTCGCGCCCGCCGTCGCCGCGAACGATCAGCGCCTTCAATCCCTCGACTTGCGACTTCTGGAAAGCGGGTAATTCGAGCAAGGCTTCGGAATCGAAACGCTCCAGAGGGACGAGAACCTTCCCGACGCCGTGGCGCGTCAAGGCCTTTTCGGTTCCCGGCCCGATTGCGGCGGCTTTGACCCTCTCGGGCCAAGTACGCGCTCCCAGAAGCGCCGGCAGCCCGAACCTTACGGCGTTCGGGCTGACGAAAACGACCATCGCGTATTCCTCAAGGCGCGGCGCAACGCGGCGCAAGGCTTCGAGCTCGTCCGCCGGGGTGATTTTGAGCAGCGGGAAAAATACGGGAACCCCGCCCTTCGCGCGGATCGCCTCCCCGAGCGCGACGGCCTGCGCTTCGGGTCGCGTGACGAGGATGCGCCGGCCCGAAAGCGGGGTCGACGGAGTCGACGGCGGCGGCGTCATGCGCTCGCCGCCTGCGAAGCGATCTGGGCGAGGATGTCGTCCGCGCCCCGGTCGAGCAATTCCCGCGCGAGCGCGGCGCCGATCGCTTCGGCGTCCGCCGGCGTGCCGGTCTTCTCGCCGAAGAGTCGCGTCGCGCCGTCGGGCGTCGCGACGAAGGCGCGAAGTCTCAGAATCTTCTTTTCGAAAAGCGCGTGCGCGCCGAGCGGTACTTGGCAACTCCCACCGAGCGCGCGCGCAAGGGCGCGTTCGGCGCGTACGCAGCACGCCGTCTCGACGTCATCGAGCGGGGCAAGCCACGCGGCGAGTTCGCGGCGGTCGCTCCGGATTTCGACGCCGAGCGCGCCCTGCCCCGGCGCGGGCAGCATTTTTTCGGGCGGGATGAGTGCGCGGATGCGTTTTTCGAGGCCGAGGCGGATCAAGCCGGCGGCGGCCAGGATGATCGCGTCGTAACGCCCTTCGTCGAGTTTACGGAGGCGCGTGTCGAGGTTGCCGCGCAGCGCCTCGATCTTCAAAAAGGGATACTCCGCGCGCAAGGCCGCTTCGCGTCTTGCGCTCGACGTACCGATGCGCGCGCCGTCCGGGAGCGCTTCCAAAGCGTCGTATTTGTCCGAGACGAAGGCGTCGCACGCGTTCTCTCGCTTGAGGACGGCTACGAGGGAAAAGCCTTCGGGCATTTCCATCGGGACGTCCTTGAGCGAATGAACCGCGAGGTCGGCGCGCCCCTCGGCGATCGCGGCTTCGAGTTCCTTGACGAAGAGAGCCTTTCCGCCGATCAGCGACAGCGATTTGTCGAGGATGCGGTCGCCGCGCGTCGTCATGCCGAGGATTTCGACCTCGCATTCAGGATAGAGCGCCGTTATCCGCGAGGCGACGTATTCCGCCTGCCATAGCGCGAGCCGCGATTCGCGCGACGCGATGACAAGGCGCGAGGGCGGTTGGACGCCGGTGTTCGCGCGCGTCACGATGTCAAATGCTTCGCGTAGGACTTGACGAGCGGCCACTGCCGCCGGCTGACCGGAAGCTTTTCGGGAACGTCGCGCAAAAGCGCGTACCACTGGGTGTCGGTTTCGTCGTTCGTGTTCTTTTCGAAGCCGGCGATGGCCTCCCTGGCGACAAGCGCGCTCCGATGCAGGCGGATGAAGCGATCGGCAAATTCCTGTTCGAGGTGCGTCAGCGATTCGTCGAGCAGGTATTCACGCTGCCCCGTGCGCGCCGTCACGTACTTCAGGTCGGCTTTCAAATAAAGGATTTCGTTGATCGGGATCAAGAGCATCCGCCCGCGCTCGTGGCACGACAAATAGGCGCGCGCACCTTCCTGGAGCGCGGCGAGCGCTTGCGCCGTGCCTTCGGAAGGGGGCGCTTCCGCCGGTTTTCTGATCTTTTGCAGCGCGGTGAGCAGCCTCTGCGCGCGTACCGGCTTGACGAGATAGTCGATCGCATTGAGTTCGAAAGCTTCGACCGCGTGCGTATCGTAGGCGGTCACAAAAATGACCGCGGGCGGTTTTTCGGATTGCAAAAGGTGGCGGGCCAATTCGATGCCGCCCATCTTCGGCATACGGATATCGACGAAAAGAACGTCGACGGCGTGTTCGTCGAGCGCGTCGAGCGCGAGTTTTCCGTTGGCCGCTTCCGCGACGACGGTGTTCGGCAACTCGTCGGCGATCCCGGAGAGCAGCGCCCGCAGACGCGCGCGCGCCGGCGCTTCGTCGTCGACGATCATGATGGAAAGGGGGGAAGGCGAATTCACTTGGATCTAGCTCCTGCAAGGTAAAACGATGCGTACCCGATACTCGCCCACGCCGTCGGGGCCGGGACTTTCTTCGGTTTCCAGTCGGGCCTCGAGGTCGTAATGCAGGGCCAGACGTTCGCGGATGTTGGCGATCGCCATATGGTTTCCTTCCTGGGCGATCATATGGGTTTTAGACGACTGGTTCGCACCGGCGTAGGGGTTCGAAAGCTCGATGCGAATCTCGTCGTCCTTCAGGTTCAGGCGAATGCGAACGACGCCTCCGTCGCTCAATGGCTCGATGCCGTAATAGATCGCGTTTTCCAGCAAGGGTTGCATCATCAGTTGCGGCACTTTCACGTCGGGGAGCGTTTCGGGAATTTCCCACACGACGGTCAGGCGTTCGCCCAGACGCAGCTTTTCGAGTTCGAGGTATTGCCGACACAGGTCGACTTCGTCGAAAAGCGGCAAAAGCTCGCGGTGATCGCGCATCATCACGCGGAAAAGCTCGGCGAGCGCTTCGAGCGCCATCTCGGCGCGTTCGGGTTCGGTGCGGATCAGCGAAAGAACGGCGTTCAGACTGTTGAAAAGGAAGTGCGGACGGATGCGCGCCGTCAGCGCCTGGAGGCGCGCCTCGGACACGGCCGGCGAAAAGGCGCGCGCGCGCAGTTCGAAGTAGTAGAGCAGAAGGCCCGCGACGATACCCGCGAGCAACATGTTGGAAAACAGATGACTCGGCCCCGCGTCGCTCTCCATGACGATGAAAAAGCTTTCGAGAAGCGCCGAGGACGCCGCGGCGAAACAAACGATCGCCGCCTGCGCCGCGCGCAAGGGCCAACGCGAAATCGGGCCGCTCACGAGCGCGAGCACGAGGATGTTGAGGATGAGAAGCGGCTGGACCCTTATCGAGAGGTCGAGGTACTGCGAAACGGGGTCGGCACCCCAGAATTCCCCGCCGCTCGCGGCGCTCCGCGCGAGCGCCATGCCGAAAGCGAAAAGGTTCGCCCCGAGCAATATCCTCAGCATAACGCCAAAATTTCCAAAATCGGGAAGCGACACGCTTTCGGTTTTTTGTTTTGCGTCGGTCATGGCTCGCGCGTTGGCGTGTACGGAAACTCTGGATAAGTTTCCACGAAAAGTTTATCCTAGAAACCGCTTTGAATGTGCCTGGGAGTGCTGTCCCGGAACGTGCCGGCAAGGCGCAACGACGCGACAGGCTTTATCCTGCAAGGAGGAGCGACACCGCCGGCGCGCTGGGGGGCGGCGCTCACAGGCACGTAACGGACTCACCTTGGGGGTGAGCGGTCAAAATACCGGAGAAGCTTGTCATCACCTGGCCTTCAATGGGAAAATCAGTGGTCAACTGCGGTTTCTAGGGTTATAGTCCGAAGATCATGAGTACGAGTGATTCTACTCCATATACGTGGGCGGGTCGTTTTTCCGAGCCGATGTCGGACGTCGTCAGGCGTTATACCGAGTCGGTCGATGTGGATAAACGCCTATGGCGGGAAGATATCCGCGCCTCGCTTGCACACGCCCGGATGCTCGCCAGTCGCGGGATCATCTCGACGAGCGATTTGCAGGACATCCAGCGTGGAATGGCAGCCATCGCCGGTGAAATCGAGTCCGGGAACTTCAAGTGGATGAGCGAATTCGAGGACGTTCACCTCAATATCGAGAAACGCCTGACCCAGCTCGTCGGAGACGCCGGCAAGCGTCTGCACACGGCGCGGTCGCGCAACGACCAGGTGGCGACCGACCTCCGGCTCTATTTGCGCGACACGGTCGACGAAATCCTCGTGATGCTGAGGGAATTTCATGCGCGGCTTCTCGACCTCGCCGAACGCGAGGCCGCGACGCCGATGCCGGGATTCACGCATATGCAGCCCGCGCAGCCGGTCACCTTCGGTCATCACCTCCTGGCGTGGTTCGAGATGACGCGGCGCGACGCCGAGCGCTTTTCGGACGCCCGCCGCCGCATCAACCGCCTGCCGCTCGGCGCGGCCGCGCTCGCCGGAACGACGTACCCGATCAGCCGCGAATTCGTCGCCAAGGAACTCGGCTTCGATTCGCTTTGCGAAAATTCGATCGACGCCGTTTCCGACCGCGATTTCGCGGTCGAGTTCTGTTCCGCGTCGGCGCTCCTGATGATGCACTTTTCGCGCATGTCGGAAGAACTCGTCCTCTGGATGAATCCGCGCTTCGGTTTCGTGAAGATCGCCGACCGCTTCTGCACGGGAAGTTCGATCATGCCGCAGAAGAAAAACCCGGACATCCCGGAACTCGCGCGCGGAAAGACCGGGCGCGTCTACGGCCACCTGATCGCGCTCCTCGTTTTGATGAAAGGCCAGCCTCTGGCTTACAATAGGGACAATCAAGAAGACAAGGAAGCCTTGTTTGACACCGTTGACACCGTTCTCGACACCTTGCGCATTTTTACCGAGATGATCCCGGGAATCACAGCCCGTCCCGAAAGAATGCGTGAAGCCCTGAACGAGGGCTTCACGACCGCGACCGATTTCGCCGACTACCTCGTCCGCAAGGGTCTGCCCTTCCGCGACGCGCACGAAATCGTCGGGCGGGCCGTGCGCCGCGCGGAAGAAGCCGGACTCGGCCTGTCGGAACTCACGCTCGAAGAACTCGCCGCCTTTTCGCCCGTCGTCGAAAAAGACGTTTTCGAGGTCTTGACCATCGAAGGATCGCTCGCCGCCCGCAAACACCCCGGCGGCACCGCGCCCGACCGGGTACGCGCGGCGGTCCTCCGCGCGCGGGAGCTTTTGTGAGAACGCAGGCGAAAATCCCCCTCCCCGAAAAAATCGGCAAGTACGAGATCGCCCGCGTCATCGGTCGCGGAACGACGTCGACGGTCTACCTCGCGCGCGACCCCGCCTCGCCGAACGAGGTCGCCATCAAGGTCGCCATGCCCGAAATCCTGAAAGACCCCGAGCGAGGCAAACTCTATACCCACCTCTTTCTCAACGAAGCCTCGCTCGTCGGCAAGCTCTCGCACCCCTATATCGTCCAGATCTACAACGCCGTCGTCTCGGGGCCGACCTACTATATCGTCATGGAGTACGTTCCCGGAGGCACCTTGCAGGAATACTGCGTCCCCTGGAAGCTGCCGTCGATAGAGAACGTCGTCGAAATCATCTTCAAATGCACGCGCGCGCTCGATTTCGCCTTCCGCATCGGCATCACGCACCGCGACATCAAACCCGCGAACATCCTCGTATCGAGCATGACGCTCGAATCGGTCGACGTCAAGATTTCCGACTTCGGCGCCGCGCTCGTCGACACCCCCGACCGGACGCAGGTCTCTGGAATCGGTTCCCCCGCGTACATGTCGCCGCAACAGGTCATGGAGCTTCCGCTCAACTACCAGACGGACATCTATTCGCTCGGCGTCGTCATGTACCAGCTCCTGACGGGCCAGTTGCCTTTCCAGGGAACGACGAACTACAACATCGTCTACCAGATCATCAATACCGACCCGAAACCTCCGTCGTCGATCCGCGGCGAAATTCCCGAAATCCTCGACCGCATCGTCGCAAAGGCCATGTGCAAGGAAACGTCGGGGCGCTACGCGACGTGGGAAGAATTTTCGCAGGACCTCGCCCAGTTCTCACGGCAGAATTTTTCACACGTATTTACGGGCGATTTTTCCGACAACGAGAAGATCAACGTCCTGCGCGGCCTGGGGTTTTTCGCGGCGTTCTCCGACACCGAAATCTTCGAAATCCTGCCCTTCTCTCAGTGGAACGATTTCGCGTCCGAAAGCGTCATCCTGCGCGACGGCGAGTCGAGCGGCTCCTTTTGCATCCTGCTCGAAGGCCAGGCCAAGGTCAGCAAAAACGGGAAAGTCCTCGGCCTGCTGACCGCCGGAGAGAGTTTCGGCGAAATGCCCGCAATCAGCAGGGCGCAGAAAATCTACAGCGCCGACATCACCGCGCTGACCGACGTGAAAGCGCTCATGATCCGGAACGAGGCGCTGCAACAGGTGTCGGAAGCTTGCCGGATGCACTTCTATCTGGCCTTCCTCGAAACCTTCGCGACCCGCCTGTCGCTCGCGCACATCCGGCTCTCTTCCTGAGCGCACTCCCCAGCGCGGCAAGGTGTTTCAATGCGCGCACGACATCGCCGCGCCAAACGGCCCGCGGTATTCCGTGCGCTGATACGTCGTCCTGACGATCCCGGTCGTCGCGTCGAAAAGCGCGTCGAAGCGCGCCATCTGGCCCCAATCGTTGCAAAACCGCCATTCCCAGACCAGTTCGTTGCGCCTTTCGAAATACGCGGTCCATCCGGGGAACGAAGGTCCGAGAATCCTGAGCACGTCGGCCTGCGACGATTTTTCGTTCTCGATGCGCGCAAAGTGCGCCGTGTCGAGGACACCTTCGATGCGGTCGAGACGTTTATCCGGACGGATATGGACCATGAAGGTCTGCGTCCCGGCGGGGCCTCGCGGATACGCAAGCTGGACACGCCCGTCGGGGTCGTCCCAGCGCATCGCGGGTTGCCCCATGACCGCCAAAACGTTCTCGATCGTATCGACCCCGGGTTTGAGGCCGCTTCCGCTGTAAGCCGCGCACGCGGAAAGCAGCGCGATGGCGGCGCAAAACGCGCAGCGCCGCAGGAAAGAAGTCTTCATTTCCGTCCTCCTTTTCGTTTGCCCGCAGCGAGCCGTCGAAATCAGTCCGGCGGCGCGATGCCCTCGAGCAGTTGCTTCAACTCACCGTTCTCGTACATTTCACGCATGATGTCGCAACCGCCGACGAATTCGCCGCGAATATACAGTTGCGGGATCGTCGGCCAGTTGGAAAAGACCTTGACGCCTTCACGAATCTCCGGCGCGTCCATAACGTCGACGCTGAAAAAGAGCGGCAGGTTGCACGCCTGAAGGATTTTCACCGCGGTCGCCGAAAACCCGCACATCGGCATACGCGGCGTCCCCTTCATGTACAGCACGACCGGATTCGCCGCAATTTGTTCCTGAATTAGCGCCTGCGCGTCCATAAATTCCTCTTGATCGTTCACTTTGACCCAAACCCGCCGTGGCGAAAAGGCCCCGCGCGGGATTATCTCCGATTTTCTTCTCGATGGGGAAGGGTTTTGGGTCAAAAGCTTGCGTACCCTTCGATGCGCTTTTCAGAAGCTTCGGAAAGCTCCGGGAGGCTCACAAATGACGCGCTTAACTGGTATGATGTTTTTCATAATCGAACAGGCGGCGGGCGAGGTCGGTGTGCGCGGCGCGCAAGGACAGTTGGAACTTTGACCGAAGGATCACGCCAATGAGACTCACGCATGCTGAATTGCTGAAAAAAATCCGCCTTGGCGAAGACAGCTATCTGGAACTCAAAGAGGTACGCTTTGCCGGTGACAAACTGCGCGGCCCATCGCAGGACGACCTGGCCGACGAACTGGCTGCGTTTGCCAATAGCGCGGGCGGCGTTCTGGTTCTTGGCGTTGAAGACAAGAGCCGTGCGGTGGTCGGCATCAAACTCGACAAGCTGGATGCTGTGGAGGCGCTGGTGCGTCAGGCGTGTGAAGACGCGATCAAGCAGCCCTTGGCGCCGCTCATCGAACGCCTGACCCTGCCGGACGCGCAGGGCGTCGAGCAGCCCGTCATCCGCGTCGATGTGCCGCGTAGCCTGTTCGTGCATCAAAGCCCCGGCGGTTATCTGCACCGGGTGGGTTCTTCCAAACGCCCCATTGCCCCGGACCAACTGGCGCGGCTGTTTCAGCAGCGCAGCCAGTCGCGTCTGATTCGCTTCGATGAAACGCCGGTGCCCACGGCCACCTTTGCCGACTTGGATGAAGTGTTGTGGCGACGTTTTACCGGTGATCTGGAAGGCGAGTCTGCCGAAACCGTGCTTTCCAAACTGGCGATGGGCGGGGTCGATGAGGAGGGTGTCTGGCGTCCGTCAGTGGCAGGCGTGTTGATGGCCGCACCCGACCCGCGAGTGTTTTTTTCGACGGCGTATATCCAGGCGGTCGCTTATGCGGGGATGGAAATTGCGCCCAGTCAACACGACCCATACCAGATTGATGCCGCGGATATTTTCGGCCCGCTCGACCGGCAAATTGCCGACGCTTGCCACTTCGTCAGAAGAAACATGCGAACTTGGGCGCACAAGGGCCCGGCGGGCGGACGCACGGACACGCCGCAGTATGACCTGGTGGCCGTGTTCGAGGCCATCACCAACGCCGTGGCCCACAGGGACTACTCTCTGGGTGGCAGCAAAGTGCGCCTGAGAATGTTCGAAAACCGCCTGGAAATCTATACGCCCGGAATGCTGGTCAACACCATGACCCCTGAAACGCTGCGCTATCGGCAGGCCGCGCGAAACGAGGTGATCGCCAGTCTGCTCGCGCGCTGCCCCGTACCGCCGGGTCTGGAGGCGGGGCGACGCAGCCGCATCATGGATAAACGCGGGGAAGGTGTGCCGATCATCCTGCGGGGAAGTCTCTTGCTTTCCGGCATTTCGCCGGTATTCCGGCTGATAGGCGACAGCGAGTTACTGCTGACCATTTACGCCGCGAACGGGGAGTCGAAATCATGAGCCTGAAACCTTGGCGCGAGATCGCGGAATTCGAAACAGGCGAATGAGCCGAAAAGGGCTTCGAAGGGAAAAACTGGCCTCCCCGACAGGAATCGAACCTGTATCTCACGCTTAGGAGGCGCGTGCACGATCCATTATGCTACGGGGAGAAGCGCGTATTTTACCCGGAAAGCGCGAGAAGGCGGCGGCCTTCGCGTCGCCAAAGCACGGGCGGTGTTGGTGTGCGCTCTCCCCGTCCCCGCCGCCGGGTCACGCGGGGGCATGGTGTGCCTACCAAGTATCGGATGTCAGGAATCAGATCAGTGTGCGGCGGCTTCGCCGCCGTGGAAAGGCGAAGTCGACAAAGGAAGGGACGAACTGGAAATGGAATGAGGACAGGAGGGCGCGCTTCCCCTCCTTTCTCATTTCATGTCGGCGCTCCCGCCGACTTTTCAGCAAAGCACCGTGGATTCGCCCGCTTTTTCGGAACTCCCCAACTTTCCGAACCTTTCAAATTTCCCGTACGCCAGTTGGTAGAGCATCGGCAGTACCAGGAGCGTCAACGCCGTCGAAGAGAGAATTCCGCCGATGACGACGGTGGCGAGCGGCCGTTGAACCTCGGCGCCGGTTCCGGTGGCGATCGCCATCGGAACGAAGCCGAGCGACGCGACGAGCGCCGTCATCAGGACGGGGCGCAGGCGCGTCAGCGCGCCTTCGTGAATCGCATCATCGAGCGGTCGCCCCTCCTCTCTCAGGTACTTGATGAAGGAGATCATCACGAGGCCGTTCAGCACGGCGACGCCCGAGAGCGCGATGAATCCGACCCCCGCCGAAATCGACAATGGAATTCCGCGCAGCCATAGGGCCGCGATTCCTCCGGTCAATGCGAATGGAATCCCCGTGAAGACGAGGAGTCCGTCCTTGAAGTTGTCGAACATGACGAAGAGCAAGGTGAATACGAGAAACAGCGCGATGGGGACGACGATCTGCAAGCGCTTGGAAGCGGATTGCATGTTTTCGAATTGTCCGCCCCAACCCATCCAGTAGCCGGAGGGAAGCTCGACCCGCTCGCGGATTTCGCGTTCGGCCTCATCGACGAAGGAACCCATATCCCGACCGCGCACGTTGGCGCTGACGACGATGCGGCGCTTGCCGTCTTCGCGGCTGATCTGGTTGGGACCCAGGGAGACTTCGATCGCCGCGAGTTCTCCGAGCGGGATATACCCCGAAGTCGTATCGTCGGCGCCCTTGGGCAGAGGGATGGGTAATTGCCCCATCGTCTCGACGCGGTTCCGCATCTCCTCGGGCAAGCGGACGACGATGTCGAAGCGACGGTCGCCCTGGAACAGAATCCCGGCTTCGCGCCCGCCGACGGCGACGCCGACGGCGTCCTGAACGTCTCCGACATTCAAGCCGTATCGCGCCGTTTTTTCACGGTCGATGATGACGTTCAGGACGGGCAGTCCGCTCGTCTGCTCGACCTTGATTTCCGACGCGCCGGCGATTTTTCCGAGAACGGCGGCGATCGCGTTCGCGGTGTCGTTGAGGACTTCGAGGTCGTCGCCGAACACCTTGACCGCGACGTCGCTTCGCACGCCGGAAATCAACTCGTTGAAACGCAACTGGATCGGCTGCGAAAACTCGTAATTGTTGCCGGCGAGTCCTTCGGCCGCCTCCCGAATCTCCGCGAGCAGCGCGTCGCGGGTTTTGCGCGGCTTCGGCCACTGGTCTTCGGGCTTCAGCATGATGTAGCCGTCGGAGATATTCGGCGGCATCGGGTCGGACGCGATCTCGGCCGTTCCGGTACGCGCGAAGACACGCTCGATTTCAGGAAATCTCTCTTTGAGCGTTTTTTCGATTTCGCGCTGCATGCCGATCGATTGACTCAGGCCGGTGCTCGGAACGCGCAGCGCCTGTATCGCAAAATCGCCCTCGTTGAGGCTGGGGATGAATTCGCTGCCCATCCGCAAAGCCGTCAGGCCGGCCAGAAAAATCGTCGCCGCGGTAAAAACACCGACGACGGGCTTGTTGTCCATGATCCAGGCCAGCGCCGATTCGTAGCGGTTCCTCGCGCACGCCATGAGGCGATTTTCCTTTTCGGCGACGCGACCGTTGATGAAAAGAGCGACTGCGGCGGGGATGAAGGTCATCGACAGAATCATCGCGCCGACGAGCGCGATGACGACGGTGCTCGCCATCGGGTGGAACATTTTTCCCTCGACGCCGGTCAAGGCGAAAATCGGAAGGTACACGATCATGATGATCAGTTGCCCGAAGATCAGCGGACGGCGCGCTTCCTGTACCGCGGCGAAAACCTCGTCGAAACGCTCTTCCCTCGTCAGAAGACGGCCGCGGCTTTGCTGCGCGTGCGCGAAGCGCCGGATGCAGTTTTCGACGATCACGACGGCGCCGTCGATGATGATCCCGAAGTCGAGCGCTCCCAGGCTCATGAGGTTGGCGCTGACCTTGTTGCCGACCATCCCCGTAAAGGTGAAGAGCATGGCGAGCGGGATCACGAGCGCGGTGATCAGCGCCGCGCGGAGGTTGCCGAGAAAGAGAAAGAGGATCGCGATGACGAGCGCGGCGCCTTCGACCAGATTTTTCTTGACGGTGTCGATGGCCTTGTCGACGAGTACCGTGCGGTCGTAGACCGGGATCGCCTCGACGCCTTCGGGCAAAGTCTCGTTGATCGCTTTCAGGCGTTCGGCAGCCGCTTCGGCGACCGACCGGCTGTTTTCACCGATCAGCATGAATACGGTTCCCAGGACGACCTCGCGGCCGTTCTCGGTCGCGGCGCCCGTCCGCAATTCGCGGCCGATGCCGACGTCGCCCAGGTCGCGGATTCGGATCGGAACGCCGCCGACGTTGCTGACGATCACGTTCTTGATGTCGTCGATCGTTCTGACCTGCCCCGGCACCCGAACCAGATACTGCTCGCCGTTCCTTTCGATGTATCCGGCGCCGACGTTGGCGTTGTTCCGTTCGAGCGCATTGACGACGTCCTGCAAGCCGAGTCCGTACGACGACAGGCGCGCCGGGTTCGGCGCGACGAGGTATTCCTTCGAGAAGCCGCCGATCGAATTGATTTCCGTCACGCCGGGAACCGTCCGAAGCTGCGGCTTGATGATCCAGTCCTGTATCTCCCGAAGGTCGGTCAGCGTGTAGGGGGAGCCGTCGCTCTTTTTCGCCCCCTCCTTCGCTTCGACGGTCCAGAGATAGATTTCACCCAGACCCGTCGAGATCGGCCCCATTTCGGGCAGAATTCCCGCCGGGAGTTTTTCCTTGGCGGACTGGATGCGCTCGTTCACGAGTTGCCGGACGAAATAAATGTCAGCGTCGTCGTCGAAGATCACGGTGACCTGCGACAGGCCGTAACGCGAAATCGAGCGCGTCTGCTTCAGATACGGCAGACCCGCCATCGCCGTTTCGATGGGGTAGGTCGCGCGCTGCTCGGTTTCCAGCGGTGAGTACCCCGGCGCGCGCGTGTTGATCTGTACCTGAACGTTGGTAATATCCGGTACGGCGTCGATCGGCAGTTTCTGGTAACTGAAGACGCCCAGAATCGCCATCGAGACGACGGCAAGGAGTACGAGTCCTCGGCGGGTGATCGAAAATCGCAAAATCGATTCAAACATGTCCGCCTCCGTTCAGTGTCCGTGTCCGGCCGAGGCTTTTCCAAGCTCGGACTTTATGACAAAACTGCCCTCCGCCGCGTACGAAACGCCGGCCTGGAGGCCACGGACGATTTCGACGTTCTTGCCGTCGGTACGCCCCGTTTCGACCGGGACGGCGTCGAAGCCCCGTTTCGAGCGCACGAATACGACGGTTTTGTTTTCGACGGTCTGGATCGCCTCCGCGCTGACCGCGACCGGCGCGTCGATTTTTCCCGAAACGATCTCGACGTTCACAAACAGCCCCGGACGCCAGGCGTTGTCGGGGTTGGGCAGCGTGACGCGCGCGGTCGCGGTGCGCGTTTGCTCACCGAGCAGAGCGCCGACGTAGGAAATCTTCCCGTCCGACCGCGAGTCGAACGAAGCCGCCTTGACGGTCACGGCGTTTCCGACGCGGACGGTATTCAGGTCTCTGGCCGAGACGACGATTTCCGCCCAAACGGTCGAGAGGTCCGACAAGGTCATGACCTTGTCGCTCGCCTGCACCGCCTCGCCGATCGACAAGTGCCGTTCGACGATCATCCCGGCGAAGGGCGCGCGGAGTTCGAAGCGGTTGAGTCCGCCCCGCGCCTTGGCGTCCGCGCCGAGCGCGCGAAGCTTTTGAAATGCGTTTTGCGACGCGATTTCCGCTTCCTGGAGCGCGTGCCGGGCCTGGAGATAATCCTGCTCGGCGGAAATTTTGTCTTCCCAGAGTTTTTTCTCGCGATCGAGCGTCGTTTTTGCCAAGGCCAGACGTTTTTGCGCGGCCAGGGCCTCGCTGCGGAGTTCCGAGATACCGGAACTTGCGAGAACCGCGAGCACCTGATCCTTTTCGACCTCTTGACCCAACTCGGCGGGAACCGACTCCGCGACGCCGTCGACGCGCGGGACGATATGAGCGGTTCGATCCTGATTGAAGCGGATTTCCCCCGGCAAGGTGAGCGTCGTCGCGATCTCGGCGGGGCCCGCGACGGCGACGACGATGCCGGCGGACGAAATCTGTTCTTCGGAAAACGCGACGGCGTCGGTCTCGTGCTCATCGCCCCCTGCGCGCTCGCTCTTTCCCTGAGCCTCGGCGGCGCCGGCCTTCGGAGGCGCGTTCTCCGCACTTCCCGACTTCCCTGTATTCCCGGTGGTCATGAAAACGACGACGGTCAGCGCCAAAGTGAGTAGAAGGATGCCGACGATGGCGATTTTTTGATTTTTCTTCATGTTCAATCCCTGTATCCTGGTCTGGACGAAGTAAAGAGCGATACACCCTGGGGCCCCAGGATCGTTTCGACCTCCGCGACGGCGCGTTGAACGTCGCCGAGCGCCGTGACGTACTGCCCGCGCGCCAGGAACAAGGTTCTCTGCGCGTCGAGAATGTCCAGAAAGCCGAACTTTCCGAGTTCAAACCCGCGCGTCGTCGCATCGAGCGCGAGTTGAGCGCCCGGAAGAATTTCTTTACGGATATCCGAAACCGTTTGCAGCGCGGCGGCGAGCCTCCGGTGCGATTGCGCCAGGTCGGTGCGCAAACGCGCGTCGACCGCCGTTTGCTCGTCGCGCGCCTTCTCGACGCGCACTTTGGCTTCGTAGATGTTGCCCTGGTTCCGGTCGAAAATCGGGAGCGTCATCGCCAGACCGATCAGGTTGATTCGCTCGCCCGTCATTTCATTGCGCTGCACGCCGCCGCGCACGATCAAATCCGGGTAACGCTTCGATTCCTCCAGCTTGAGCATCGCTTCGCGCAAACCGACTTCCCGCCTCGCGCGCAGGGCTTCCGGCGCATTCAGGAGTTGGTCGTACAGCGCGGCGAGCGACGGCAGGCGCGGCAGGATTTCGAGTTCGCCGGCGGCTTCAGTGAAGCGCGGCGCCGGATTCCCCCAAAGCGCGGTCAGGCGCTTCCGGGCGTTTTCCAGCGCTGCGCTCGCCTGCGTCAGTTCGATCCCCGCGCCCGAAACCGCGACGCGCGCGCGCGTCTCCTCGACCGGCGACACCTTGCCGGCCAAAACACGGCGCCTCGCCGCGTCAAGTCCGCGATTTGCGAGCGCCATCGAGTTTTTGGCGAGGCGCAAACTCTCCTGCGCCGCCAAAACTTCGTAAAAGACCTGGATCACGGCGGCGCGGACGCTCGCAAACCGCATGTCGAGTTCCGCGCTCGCCACGTCGCGCGCGCGCTCCGCGCTTTCTATCCGGGCGCCTCGTTTGCCGCCGAGTTCCAAAGGCTGTCCCAGCCAATACGTCGTTTGACGCATCGAAGAGCGCGTGTCCTCGACGTCGACCGAAATCTCGGGGTTGCGGAAAACCGCGGCCTGCTCGCGTGTCGCCGCGACCGCGTCGAGTTCGCGGCGAGCGATCGCGAGTTCGGGGTTGGCTTCAATGGCAAGGCTCATCGCATGTTCGAGCGAAAGAGCCGCCGACGGTTCGTTTTGCGCGGCCAGCGCGGTCGCTTCGCTCGCCGGGGGATACGGCGTTTGCGCGAAAACCGGATTGATATACAGAAACGCCGCCAATCCAAGCGGCAGAGTAATGCACCTCATCGAATTCTCCAGAAAACGGAAAAGAATTCGGCGAGCCTGCGGACTAAATCAGATGAGAAGCCCTGTGATCAGTGCTCGCCGCCGGAACAGCGGCGAACCATTTGGGACGATCGGGTCGATCGAAAACGGCGTGGGGATGAAACGAGGCGTTCGTGGCGTTCAGCACGCCACCGGCTGAAACGAGACCCAGCGAAACACCGTCGGCGGTGACGCACTGGAAAATGGAATGGCCGTGAAAGCCGCAATCGGCGTCGCACGGCGCCTTGATCGGGGATTTTTCGGCGTCGCCAGACTTGTGGGTATGGTCGTGATGACCGAAATGCCGCGCGGACGCCCCGGTTTCGTGCGCGCAATAAGCCGCCGCCACCGACCAGGACGCCTGGATCGGCAGCGCAAAAAACATGAAAATCAAAACGAGGCGGCGTAACATGAACCGGTTAGTATAATTTGAATCGGCGGGGTTGTCAATAGGAAGACGATGATTCAGCGAGAATAATGCGGCCTGCATAGGTTGGGGTGAGCGGAGCGAACCCCAACGTTCCGCATACGCATGAATGAGGGTGATCCCTGCGGTGGAATGGTTTTCAAGGGAGGCTCATTCCAATCTGTACGCTTTTTCAACCCACCCCGGAAACGTTGGGCATCGCTGCGCTCAGCCCAACCTATAGCGCCTCCGCTCCGTTCTCAGCGGTATAGGCCGGGCTGAACGGAAAGAGGGTCACAACATCGGAGCGCAACCCGGTGTCCGGCGATGACCTCCGTAGGGGCACGGCGCGCCGTGCCCTATCAGGCATCAGGAATCAGAGGACAGGGATCAGACCAGTTAGCGGCGTCTTCGCCACCGAAGAAAAAGCAACAAAACACCGACCGGTTTTCACTATTTCCTCTCTCTTCTCTATTTTCCATTTCCTGATGCGGGCAAGATGCCCACACTCCCGGTTTTCATCTGATCCCTGATCCCGGATATCATTGAATGTCGATTTCCACGCGGTCGTAACGCCCGGTTTCGTCCATCGCGGTGATCGAATGGCGGCCGCTTTCGGCGAAGGCGTGGACAAGCGCGTTCCTGGGCGGCGTGCGGCCGATGAGTATTCCGTTATCGAGCCAAATGACTTCGTCTTGGCCGCCGCGCGTCTCCAAC